>JAZRBL010000115.1:0-63007 GCA_045635045.1 Candidatus Enterocola sp.
AACAAGTTCAACAACCTTTAGAGGTAATCGAAAATGTTATTTTAAACATTAGGGGTAAGCAAGTGATGCTTGATCGCGACCTAGCGCGTTTGTATGGGGTAGAAACTAAGGTGTTAAATCAGGCGGTAAAACGTAATATAGAGCGTTTTCCAGAGGATTTTATGTTTCAATTAACAAAAGAAGAATTTGAGAATTGGAAGTCACAAATTGTGACATCCAATTGGAAGTCGCATTTTGCGACTTCCAATTCTATTGTAAAAGGAGTACGTAAATGCCCATACGCATTTACAGAAAATGGAATTGCAATGCTCAGCGGTTTATTGAACTCGCCTATAGCTATTCATGTAAATATTCAAATTTTCAAGCTCTTTCAAAATACGAACTCCCTAAAGAAAATGTTTTTTACAATAATCAACTCTTTGATGCCCATATTCTTATGTCGCAATTGGTGGAATCGGCAACACTGCGCATCGTTGTTATTGATAATTATGTAGATGCGTCGGTGCTTGCCTTGCTAACCAAGCGTAAACAAGAGGTTTCAGCCGAAATTTATACCTACAAAATAAGCGAGCAGTTTTCGCTCGATTTAGAAAAGCACAATGCACAATATCCCGCAGTTGAGGTTTGTATTAGTAAGAAATCGCACGATCGATTCTTAATTATTGACGATACAGTTTATCACGTTGGTGCGTCAATAAAAGATTTGGGGAAGAAACTTTGTGCGGTTATGCAGATGAATTCCATTACTTCAGAGGAGATAATGGGTAAGATAAAGCCCTAAATTTTCTTAATCTGGTGGAAAAATCGATTTTTTTCTGTAAGTTTGTGTGTTAGTAAATACGATAGAGTATGCATAAAAATTTAGTACTGATTCCTACCTACAACGAGAAGGAAAACATAGAGGCGATTATTAGAGTTGTATTGGCATTGCCGGTGGCATTTGAAATTTTGGTAATTGACGATAATTCGCCCGATGGCACTGCTGGTATCGTAAAAAATCTTCAGAAAGAGTTTACAACCAATCTTCATTTGTTGGAGCGTCCTGGCAAACAGGGCTTGGGTAGAGCTTATATTGCAGGATTTGACTGGGCTATTGCACATCAATACGACTATATTTTTGAGATGGATGCCGACTTTTCGCACAATCCAAACGACTTGGTGCGCCTTTACAAGGCGTGTGCCGAAGAAGGTGCCGATGTGTCGGTAGGTTCGCGTTATGTGTCGGGCGTAAATGTGGTAAACTGGCCCATGGGACGTGTGTTAATGTCTTATTTTGCGTCTAAATACGTACGTTTTGTTACCAGAATTCCAGTGGCCGATACCACGGCTGGTTTTGTGTGTTATTCGCGCAAAGTATTGGAAACCATAGAATTGGATAAGATTAAGTTTGTGGGGTATGCTTTCCAAATTGAAATGAAATTTACCGCCTATAAATGTGGCTTTAAAATTAAAGAGGTGCCCATTATTTTTGTGAACCGCGAATTAGGCACGTCTAAAATGAGCGGTGGCATTTTTAGCGAAGCGCTGTTGGGCGTACTAAAACTCAAAATCCGCTCGTGGTTCCGCAAATATCCCCAAGCTAACTCCTAACTCCTAACTCCTAACTTAGGGTAACATGATTCTAATTGAAAACGCTCATATAGTAAACGAGGGTCGCATTGTAAAGGGTGCTATTCTTGTTAAGAACGATAGTATAGATAGTATTTTTAAAGGTGAAGCGCCTGCTTCGGTGCGCGAAAAGGCAACCCAGGTGATAGATGCTTCGGATTGTTGGGTAATGCCCGGGGTGATAGACGACCATGTGCATTTTCGCGACCCTGGTATGACCGAAAAGGCCGACTTTTATACCGAAAGCAAAGCTGCTTTGGCAGGTGGGGTAACATCGGTAATGGATATGCCCAATACCAACCCATCTACCGTATCGCTCGATGCTTGGAAAGACAAAATGGCCATGATAGGTCAAAAATCGTTGGTCAACTACAGTTGCTATTTAGGGGCAACCAATACCAATTTGGATGATGTGTTGGCTGCCGACCCAACTGCCGTTTGTGGCATTAAATTGTTTATAGGGTCGTCTACGGGTAATTTGTTGGTAGACGATAACGACGCCATGACGGCTATTTTTAGCCAAGTAAAAGCTTTGGTGGCGGTGCATGCCGAAGATAATGCCATTATTGCTGCCAATGTGGCTAAACTTAAGGAGCAATACGGCGAAGATATGCCTGTGTCGCTTCATCCACAAATTCGTTCGCACGAAGCTTGCTTTGCATCTACCTCGTGGGCGGTAAATATGGCGCGCAAATACGGCACTCGCTTACACGTTATGCACATCAGTACCGAAAAAGAATTGGCCTTGTTCGAAGATAAACCATCGGCCGATAAATGGATTACGGCCGAAACTTGCCCGCAATACTTGTTGTTTGATGCCTCGCACTTTGAAACCCTAGGTGCTCGCATTAAATGTAATCCTGCTATTAAATTATCGACCGATAAAAATGCCTTGCTAAAGGCGGTGGCTACCAATAGAATAGATGTAATAGGTACCGATCATGCTCCCCATTTGCTGTCGCAAAAAGAGGGCAATGCCCTAACGGCTGTATCGGGTATGCCTGGCATTCAGTATTCGTTGCCATTGATGCTAACTTTGGCCAAACAAGGGGTGTTAAGCGTAGAGCAAGTGGTAGAAAAAATGTGCCACAATCCAGCTCGTTTGTACCGCATGGAAAAACGCGGGTTTATACGCAAAGGGTACAAAGCCGACTTGGTAATTGTGCGTCGCAGCGATAAAAAAGAAATAACCGCATCCGATGTACTATCCAAATGCGGTTGGTCTCCTTACGAGGGCATGACGTTGCCCGTATCGGTTGCTTATACCTTTGTGAACGGTCGCCCCGTTTATGCTAATGGCATCATAGACGAAACCGTGAAAGGCGAAGCATTAAAGTTCAATCCTTAAAACTCGTGCGTCCACTCAACGCCTTCCCAAATTTGGTAGGAGCGCAGGGCTTGGTGTACGAACATGGCCCATCCGTTGCACGTGGTGGCTCCTTTCGTTTCGGCTTGTTGCAAAAACAAGGTACGAATGGGGTTGTAAATGAGATCATATACCAAGTGCTTCTCGGTGATTAGCTCATAGGGAATATTGGGGCACTCTTTGGTATGCGGAAAGGTGCCCACGGGAGTGGTGTTGATTATAATGGTATACGCTTGTAAGGTGGCTGCGTCAAGGTCTTGATACGAGATGTATCCTTCTTTAGGGGTTCTGGATACCAATACGTATTCAATGCCCAATTGTTGCAAGGCATAGGTAATGGCCTTAGAAGCGCCGCCTGTACCCAATACCAAGGCCTTGGTGTGCCAAGGTTGCAAAAGGGGCTTAATGGATTGCGTAAAGCCGTACCAATCGCTGTTGTAACCTGTTAAATAGGGTTTCCCTTCTTTTTGTTCTACTTTTACTACATTCACCGCTCCAATGGCTAGAGCATTGGGATCTACCTCGTTCAAATAAGGCATAACCGCCTGCTTGTACGGAATGGTTACGTTAAAGCCACGCATCAGTGGGTGCTCCTTTACAATAGCAGGAAACTGTTCTATGCTATCGATGTCAAAGGCCAAATACTGCGACTTTATCCCTTTTTGGACAAATTTTTCGTTAAAAAAAGTAGGCGAGTAGGAATGTACCAATGGATGGCCTATAATTCCGTACTCTTTGGTAATTATTTTTTGCGTTTTTGGCATAGTTTCTTCACAATAAAGTAAACAATAACAAGGCCAAATAGGGCCATGATAATAATAGATAGCTCGTGACTATAGGCTTCAATAAGTTCTTGTTGACCTTGCGCTATGTATCCCAACAAAGCAAGCACACAGTTCCATGCCCCTGCTCCTAGGGTGGTGTATAAAACAAAAGAGAAAAGATTCATGCGAGCCAAACCTGCAGGAATAGAGATAAGTTGTCTAACGGCAGGAATCAATCGGCCCACCAAGGTAGAAACATTGCCGTGTTTAACAAAATAGTTTTCGGCGGTCTCTATTTTTTCTTTGCTTAAAAGGCACAAGCGTCCTAGTTTGCTGTCGGCAAATTTATAAATAATAGGCCTGCCCAACCATAAGGCTAGGTAGTAGTTTATAAAGGCTCCGATGAGTGCACCTAATGTACCAAAAGCAACCACTAAAAAAATGTTGAGGTTAGAGTCTGCTTTGCTAGCAATGTACGCAGCAGGAGGAATCACAATTTCTGATGGGAAAGGTATGAAAGAACTTTCTACCGCCATAAGTGCCGTAATGGTGCCGTAGTTCATGTTTTCTTCGTACCATTTTTCTACCACCTGAATAATGCTAGGTTCTGCTACTGCGGTGCTATTGGGTGTGTTGGCGTACAATACGCTCACCATTAATAAAGAAATCAATAATAAGAAAGTCTTTTTCATGTTGGTTTATTCTTGTTAAATAAAGGATTATCTAGCATAAACTGTGCCATGGTGTCGGGGTCGTTCTCTAAGGCCAGTTGGAAATATTTGGTTTGTTGTTCGGTGTTACCCATCAATTGGTAGGTAAGTGCAATGTTTAAATCGAGGGTAGGAAAGGCGGCATCTATTTCTTTTGCCGCTAAAAATAGTTCTAGCCCTTTTTCAAGTTCGTCGTTTTGTACATACAAGTAACCCAACCAGATGTTCCATGCAGGGGATTGGTCAATGTTGTGTACCTTTTGCGCATACTCGGTGGCAATGTATAGGTTGCCAATTTCAAAGAACAGGCGCGATAGCGATTTCCAAGCCTCAATAACGTACCCCGGCTCGTGTATTTGTTCAAAGAGTTGGATGGCCTTGGTGTGTTGCTGGTCTTCTAGCAAAGAAAGACCATACTCCATTTTAACGTCAATAAGGTGGGGGTATTGTTGGTGCAGTACCGCTAATCTATTTACCGATGCCTCTAGCTGTTTTAATTTTCTTTCGCAAATGGCAATGCTTAGTTCGCATTTGAGCTCGTTGTAGCCTAACTTTTGGCACCCCGAAAAATACTCAATGGCCTTTTGGTAAGCCGATGTACTCATGCTCAATACGCCATAATAATACCACGTTTCGGCATGCTTCTCGTCTATGCTAAGGGCATAGCGAAAGGCCTTTTCAGCCTGGATGTATTGTTGGTTGTCGCAATAAATGGCCCCTAATTTGCACCAAGCATTGACCGAGTAAGGGTCAATGTCAATAAGGTGTTCTAACGCTTTAATGGCCTTGGTAGTATTACCCAATAGTAGGTATACGTGGCTCAATAATCCCCACGACTCTTTGTCGTTAGGACATGCGCGGCAGGCCTTTATACAATAGGTAAGAGCACGTTGAGGTAGGTCGTAGTTCATAAACAACAACCCAAAATCATAGTACATAGAGTACGAATGCGTTGTTTTAAGGGGTTCTGCCGCTTTTATACACTCTGTAGCACCAGGCATGTCGTTTTGTCGGAGGCAAATTTCTAATTTTAGCAAAAGCGCATCAAACAAATAATCGTAAAAAGCACGTGGCATTTGCTGTTGGTGTTCGTTGGCGCAGTCTTGGTATTGAGCAATAGCCGTATCTACATGCTCGGTAGCTAGTGCTAGGTTGTTCATTTCAAAATACACCTTAGACAAATGCAAGTAAAAGGGGGTGTGGTTGGGATGAAACGCCAACCCTTTTTTTATTGCCGTAAGTGCCTTTTCAAGTTGGGCCATACGAATGTAGTGCTCGCAAATATCTTCGTAATCGTCGCTTTCTAGGTAAGCGTCCGTATTCGATTCGTATTTTTTTACGAGTGCTAAAAGGGCTTTGTCAACTTGTTTGGGCATGTGCTAGGTAGATTGAGTAGGCGTCTCCTCAGAAGGAAACTCTTTTTCGTCGATAATAAAATGTTGGTAATAAGATACCATTAATGCGGTTATGGGTAATGCAATAATCATGCCAAGAACGCCCATTAACGACCCCCAAACCGAAAGCGAAAGCAAAATAATGGCAGGATGTAGCCCGGTGGCGCCACCCATAATTTTAGGGGTAAGGATTAAATCCAATATAAGTTGGTTGATAACAAAGATGAGTCCAATAAATAGAATGGTCCACCAAAAATTAGACTGACCTAATGCCGATTGCATAAGTGCTACGCATAGTGGAGGAATAACTCCCAACGAGTGCATGTACGGAATCATGTTTAACACCCCTACAAACAATCCCATAAAGATGGCCATGGGCAAGTCTAGAATGCTAAATCCAATGGCAAATAGCACGCCTAAAATAAAAGAGATAAGTGCCTGCTTTCTAAAATAGGTATTCATCTTTTCTGCCAAGTCGTTTGCCAATTGACTGATAAAAACGCGGTATTTTTTAGGAATGTATTGGGGCCAGTTGTTTGACAGGTTGTCAAAATCCATCAAAATAAAGAACAAATAAAGGCAGAAAATAAATATTACCACAAGGCTGGTTAAGTATTGAAACGAAGCCGATACCACATCGTAGGCCTTGGGTACAACCGATTTGATGGTAGCAATGATGTTTTCTGATTTAAACCAGTCTTCAAGGTGTGCGTCCGAAAAAACTTCGTGGAAAAACTCGCGCAACATGGGTGGCAGAGTAGCATTATGATCCAGGGCAAAATAATTTTCTATCAGCGTAGTCATTTCGGAGAGTTCGTTGCCAATAGAAGAGGCCGCAAAAACAACAATCGATGCGATGATAGCCAAAATGCTTACCAAAAGGATGCCAACTGCCAGTCCGCGGGGCTTAATTTTAAGTCGATTTTGAATAAAATGTACAAACGGATTGAGCATGTATGCCAATAACCATGCCCCTACAAAAGGCAATAAAACACTGCTTAAACGTTTGGTAAGAAGAAAAAGTGCTATCAATAGCAAGATTCCACCAATGGTTCTAACCGTGCGGTCGAGCGTAAATGGTTGTTTGTTCATTTGGGCAATCGTTTAAAATATATTACATTTGCAAATGTATAAAAAAAGCACAAAAATGAGTGCAGAAAACAAAAACCTATAACAAATTTTATGGATAAAGTAACCATTATACAAGACTTGCTTGCCGATGTAAGTGCGATGCAACAACAGTTGGATGTCATGAAGCAACAACTAGAGGTGATGAAGCAACGGTTGGCCTTGGCAGAAGTAAGCATGCAAGCCGATGGCGCGGCACTACAAGCTAGCCAATTGCGCGTAAAACAATTGGAGCTGATAGTTACAAGTCAAAAGTCGCAAGTTGTTGACTCGTTTAATTGTGAAACCGATGAATCGCCTAATCGCTTAAACGACTCAATAAAAAATTCGGTCGCTGAGCTTGTCGAAGCGCCCGAATGCGATTATTCACATTCGTTCATCAATTCGTCAACTTCTTCTAAAGACGCTCGCATCATTACCGACCTTAAAAAGGCCATAGGCTTGAACGACCGTTTTCGTTTAAAACACGATTTGTTTGGCAACAACGAGGCTTTGTTCTTAGAAACCATCGATGCTTTAAACGGTTTAACTTGTATGGAAGATGCCGATGCCTTTTTAAAAGGTAAATTTGCATGGAATGCAGATGATGCAACGGTTGTCTATTTTTACGAAATATTGGAACGTAAATTTGTGCGCCCATGAAACTGTATATAGTGCCTACGCCTGTAGGAAATTTAGAGGATATGACTTTTAGAGCCATCAAGGTACTAAAAGAAGTAGATTTTATTTTGGCAGAAGATACGCGTACTTCTGGCATTTTGCTCAAACATTTTGGTATAGAAAACCGGTTGATGGCGCACCATAAATTTAACGAACATCATTCGGTGGCTGGGGTAATAAACCTGCTAAAACAAGGCCAAACCGGTGCGGTTATATCGGATGCAGGTACGCCTGGGCTTTCGGATCCAGGTTTTTTGATTGTGCGTGAGTGTGCGGCCGAGGGCATTGAGGTAGAGTGCTTGCCTGGCGCCACCGCAGCCATACCGGCATTGATAAACTCGGGTTTACCAATGGATCGGTTTTGCTTCGAAGGGTTTTTACCACCCAAAAAAGGCCGCCAAACCCGTTTGCAGCAGTTGGCGGGCGAAGACCGCACCATGATTATTTACGAGTCGCCCTATAGGGTGGTAAAAACCCTTCAGCACCTTGCAGAGGTGCTTGGTGGCGCAAGGCAGGCAGCCGTATCGCGCGAAATTTCTAAAATTCACAACGAAACCGTTCGCGGCACCCTCGATGAACTCATCGCCCATTTTACTGCCTACGAACCCAAAGGCGAATTTGTACTAGTAGTGGCAGGTAAATAAAAATACATGGGCACCCTAAAAGGCATACATCAATGGTTTAAAGGCAAGTTGGTTAAAAACACCCTCCAACTGCTGTCTGCCAATGTAGTAGCGCAGGCTATTGGCTTTTGCATGTATCCCTTATTAACCCGTTGGTACAGCCCCCAAGACTTTGGACTGCTCAATTTGTTTTTAAGCATAGGCGGTGTTTTGCTGTTGTTGGCAACGGGGTCGTATTACAGCGCCATCGTATTGCCAAAAACCGAAGATAGGGGGGCAGCATGTTTTCACGTAGGCATGGGTTGCAATGTGCTAGTTACCTTGCTATGCGTACTTTCCCTTTTCTTCTCTAGTCAAATTGCCGCTTTGTTTGGTGTGCCTTCCCTGGCAGATTGGTATTATTTATTACCCTGGTACGTATTTTTTTCGGCCTCTTGGCAATTGCTTAATTTTTGGTATGTTCGTAACCAACAATTTGGCATGGTAAGTGCCTATCAGGTATCTCAGAGTGGCATTAATTCCGGTGCTAAAGGCATCTTTGGGTATGCTGGATTTTTGCAAGGAGGTATGATAATTTCGGTGGTGTTAGCCCCTTTGTTGTCGTTGTGTGCCGTGGTGGCTAGCTCTTTTGCAAAACTAAAACCCTTGCTTTTAGTGCAACCAAAGGTGTGCAAAGAAGTAGCACGTACCTATCAAAAATTTCCCTTGTTTTCCCTACCCAAACAGTTGGTTAACTACATAGGTGGCAATATGCCCATTTTTTTGCTCTCTCCATTTTTTGATTTAAAGTATGTGGGGTATTTTGGCATGGCACTAACCTTGTCGTTTGTGCCTTTGTCGTTAATAACCAGGTCTTTTTATCAGGTATTGTTTGCTCATGTAACCCAACTGGTTAACCAAAATAAATCCATATGGAAAGCGTATCGTCGTTACTTGTTGGTGGCAGTATGTGTTATCGCCATAGGATTTACGGGGTTATCCCTGGTTTTGCCCGATTTGACGGGATGGCTTTTGGGACATGACAAATGGCGCATGGTAGGCATTTACATCCAACTGATGTTGCCTTGGCTAGCCATTATAACCCTTACCAATACGTTCGATTTTATTTTTGATATTTTTGGTAAGCAGGATAAGCAATTTTATGTTGAATTGGCCTTGTTTGTGTTGCGCGCCTTGGCCTTGCTTTGGGGCATCTATTTAAACGATGTATGGTTTGCGGTTATGGCATTTTCTTTTGTTAGTTTTTTGGTACGTTTGCTATATGCCGCTTATCAATATTACTTAATTCATCAATACGAAAAACAACGATGCCAGTTCAATTAACCGCAAAACAATGGCAGCAATACGGCCCTATCTATTTGCGTGGCCGTTGCTATCAAGGCGAAGAACCTCTTCCTCTTGCTACGTTAGCAGTGCGTTTGGAGGCATGCACAACTCCTGCTCAGGTAGCCATGTGCATGCAGTCTGTTCGGGGCGAACTTTCGTTGGTGATTGCTAAACCCCAGCTTTTTTGCATAGCCGTTAGCCATACGCGTTTGTACCCCCTGTTTTATCGATGGCACGATGGTGTTTTTGAGGTTTCAGACACCCCTATGCAGCTGTTAAAAAAAGGAGATAAAATAAACCAATCGTCTTACACTCAATATATTTACACCGGAGCTCCTTTTGCAGGTAATACGTTAAATGCAGCCATCAAACAATGTCGACCAGCCTGTGTTACCTCTTTTTTGAATAAAGCAGTAGACGAGGTTTCGTTTAGCCCTTTTGTTGTTGCTGCTGTAGATGCGCTTCCATGTGCCAACGCCCAAGCAACTTTTGCTGAGGTGTTGCGCCGTGTTTTTTTACGAACCGTACGCAGCATTGGCCAAAGGCAAGTGGTAGTACCCCTTTCGGGTGGGTACGATTCGCGCTTGGTAGTGGCTATGTTGCACCAAATGGGTGTAAAAAACATTGTGTGTTATACGGTAGGCGAAAACCACCCTGCCGAGCAAGATGTAGCCCGTAAGGTAGCAGATGCCTTGCAATTGCCTATTTATCATATCGATTATCGTCAAGTGTCCTATAGGATGCAACAAGTTAACTCGCCCCATTTTTTGCAGTACGTAGACCATATAGGGGCAATGGGAAACTTTATGTGGCTGTTTGAATACAATGCCATTTTGTGGCTTAAACAGCAAGGGGTATTACAAGACGATGCCATTTTTATTCCAGGTCATGTGGGCGATTTTTATGCAGGAAGCCATCTTCAAAAGCTAGGTTTGAAAGAAAACGATTCGATGGCTAGCATACGGCGTAAACTTTTGTTGCATGCTTTTGAATACCAAAAACCCTATTGGGATGCGACCTTTAAAAAAGAGTTGTATCAAGCCATCACCCCTTTGTCTGCCTATCAAAAACCTTATAGGGCAGCCTTGCAGTTTATTGCCGAAAACAGATTGGCGCATCAAATTTTAAATTCGGCCAGGGTATACGAAAGCCTAGGGTACGATGTGCTATTGCCATTGTGCGATGTAGATTTTGTGCAATTTTTTGATAAAATTCCTTATGCTCAACGTAGCGATGTTTCTTTTTATCAAAATTATGTAGTAAAACAAGTTTTTGAGCCTTTGGGCATAGCTTTTAAAAAGCAAGTAAATGTGAATCAGTTGTTTAAGCAACGGATAAAGAACGTGTTTAAACTCTTCGTACCCAGAATGTTATATTTGCAGCATAAACAACGTAGGGATGTTACCACAGAGTGGTATCTGTTGGATGAGTTGTTTGCCCAGCTGCAACAAAAGGGTGTTTGTAAAAGCAAGCATGATTTTGCAAATGGCAATGAGTTGATGTTGTTGTGGTACCTTGGTCGTGTAGAGCAACAACTGTCCTTTTAAGACTTGCTACAAAAAATTTAAATAATTTTATTTTTTCTGCACAAGGTTTGTATTATCTTTGCGACGTATCTAAAAATGCTAATATGAAACTATTTGTAAAAAGTTTGGGCTTGGCCGCTGTATTGATGGCATTGCTCAGTAGCTGCGATTACGAAACAGCGGCTTATAAAAAATTGCGTTTAGAAAAAGACTCTATTCAAGCATTGCAACAAAGTCAATTGGGCGAAATGGAAGAGTATTTAGATCTTATACAAGATGTAGATTCTGCATTCGACGAAATTAGACTTTCGCAAAACATCCTAACGTTTGCATCGTACGACAGTGAAAATCCTTCGCAAAACATGCGTCAAAAAGTGGCCGATAACATGAATATGATCAATAACTTGTTAGCGGACAACCAAGCAAGAATTGCCGAATTAGAAGAAAAATTACAAGAAAGCGATTTGAAATCGACCAAGTTGCAACGCATGGTGAACAAGCTAACCGCCGATTTGAAGAAAAAAACACAAGAAATTACCGAGTTGCGTAATGAATTGGTTAGCAAAAACTACCAAATTGATAGCTTAACCGTTGTATACCGCATGTCGCAAGAACGCGAAGCACAATTGGTGGCTAAAACCAACCAACAAGATAGCATCGTCACCAGCCAAGATGCTCAATTGCACCGTGCTTACTTCTTTATGGGCAACCGTCGTGCTTTGCGCGATAATGGTATCAATGTAAAAGATCGCGAATCGGGCTACCGTACCGAATTGTTTACTCCAGTTGATATTCGTGCTTTTGACCGTTTAGAAATTGGCTCAAAATCGGCTAAAATTTTAACCAAACACCCAGAATCGTCGTATACCTTGGTAGAAAATACCGATAAAACCAAGGTGTTGGTGATTAAAAATGCTACCGATTTTTGGAGCGTATCACGCTACTTGATTATTCAAACCCGCTAATATAGCATGGGGTATAAGTACCTATTTTTTGATTTAGACAATACTTTGTGGGATTTTGATGCGAATTCAAAATACACGTTACAGGTATTGTTTGATAAATACCAATTAGGTGCTCATTTCCCAGATTTTGAAACCTATTACCAGCTGTATAGTGCTAATAATGCAAAATTATGGCAACTATACGGGGCTGGCAAAATAACCAAAGAAGCCTTGAATAACGAACGCTTTGCTTACCCATTGCGCTTGTTCAAGGCTTCTTTGTTGCCTTTGGCTCCGCTAATGGAAGCAGCGTATTTGCCTTTGCTAGCGCAGCAAACGCGCCTAAAACCCAACTGTTTAGAGGTGTTGGAGGTGGCCAAAAAGCGTCGCCATAAGCTCTTTATTATATCCAACGGATTTGTTGAAATTCAGCAACTTAAGTTGAGCAGATCGGGGCTGCTACCTTATTTTGAGAAGTGTTATTTTTCGGAACATATAGGTGCGCATAAACCGGCTAAACTGTTTTTTGATTACGCCATCCAATCGTCCAATGCTATAAAAAAGCAGAGTTTGGTGATTGGCGATAATTTTGAGGCCGATATCTTGGGGGCTAAAAATGCTGGCATCGACCAAGTGTATTATAATCCTTATCCATCGGCAGAACCCTTGCCCTTTGCACCCACATACCAAATTACCAATTTACACGAACTAATCCCAATTATCGTCTAATCGCATCAACGCATCAACATGATAGACACCCATACCCATATTTACGACCAAGCATTTGAACCCGATGCACAAGACATGGTACAACGCGCCATTGAGGTAGGAGTAACGCATGCTATTATGCCCAATGTGGATGCCTCAACGCTTTCTGCTATGCGCTCTTTTGCCAAGCGTTTTCCTTCTTTTTGTTCCATGATGATGGGGATTCATCCTACCAGCATTGATGCCAATTATGCTTTGCAGATAGCCGTGTTTGACGATGAGATGAATGCGCGTTCTAACGAGTATATTGCTGTGGGCGAGGTAGGGATTGACTTGTACTGGGATAAAACGTATTTAGCAGAACAAAAGAAAGCCTTTGAGCATCAAATTGATGTGGCAATTCAGCTGCAAAAGCCCATTTGTATACATTGTCGCGATGCTTTTAACGAGGTGGTTGACAGTCTTAAAAAGTTTTCTCCGGCCCATTTGCGTGGAGTTTTTCATTGCTTTACCGGAACGCCAGAAATGGCAGCGCAAATAGCTCGTTTGGGCGATTTTTACTACGGCATAGGCGGTCCTGCCACCTACAAAAATGCCAAATTTATCAACGATATTCCGCAAATTCCGCTCTCTCGCATTTTGCTAGAGACCGATGCTCCCTACTTGCCTCCTGTACCTTTTAGAGGGAAACGAAACGAGCCTGCTTATGTCGCTTACGTGGCGCAAAAGCTGGCGGAGGTGTATCAAATATCACCAGAAGAAGTCGAAAAGCAAACCATTCAAAATGTTAAAACGTTGTTTTTCGGTGCAGTTAATAATCTTTTTTAAGATTTTCTTTTGCCGATTGGCTTACTTTTTGTATCTTGCACTCGTTTTTAGTGCCCATTGGGTGCTTGCCTCCTGGAGAGATGCTCGAGTGGTTGAAGAGGCACGCCTGGAAAGCGTGTATACGCCTAAAGCGTATCGCGGGTTCGAATCCCGCTTTCTCCGCGTATTAACTTAGCGACAATTTATTAACTAAAATATTAATTTTAAAGACAAAAACATGAAAAAGTTATTCGCAGTGCTAGCAGTTATGGCTAGTGTAAGTTTTATGAGTGTTTATGCACAAGATGCTGCTCCTGTTTCAGAAGAAGCTGCTGCAGTAGAACAAGTAGCAGAAGAAGCTGCTGCTCCTGCTGAAGAAGTGGCTGCTGTAGAAGAACAAGGTGGTATTCACCAAGCATTGAAAACCAAATTTATCGAAGGTGGTGCTGGCTTTATGAGTACCGTAGCTTTGTGTTTGATTTTAGGTTTGGCTATTGCTATTGAACGTATCATTTACTTGAGCTTGTCTACTACCAACTCTAAAAAATTGTTGGCTAGCGTAGAAAGCGCATTGGAAACTCAAGGTGTTGAAGCTGCTAAAGAAGTTTGCCGTAACGCTCGTGGTCCTATCGCATCTATCTTCTATCAAGGTTTGTTGCACATGGACGAAGGTTTGGATGTTGCTGAAAAATCTATCATCGCTTACGGTAGCGTTCAATCTGGTTTGATGGAAAAGAACTTGAGCTGGATCGGTTTGTTCATCGGTTTGTGTCCTAACTTTGGTTTCATGGGTACTGTAATCGGTATGATCGAAGCTTTCGACCGCATCCAACAAGCTGGTGATATGTCTGCAACCATCGTTGCTGGTGGTATTAAAGTTGCGCTTATTACTACCGTGTTCGGTTTGATCGGTGCTATCATCCTTCAAATTTTCTATAACTTTATCTTGGCTCGTATCGAAGCTGTAGTGGCTGACATGGAAGATTCTTCTATCACTATGTTGGACATCTTGACCAAATTCAACTTGAAAAAATAATAATCAATAGGAGAGTTTGATTATGTTAAAGAATTTATCACGCATTGTACTATATGTACTATGTGCAATCACAATAGTGATTACGTTGCTTTTCTTCTTAGGAGGTGACGTAGATCCTAATGCTGATTACGTGGAACCAATCTACACCAATGCAATGATTAACTTGATGTATGCTTGCTTCTTCTTAACAGCATTGTTCGCAGTAGTATCTGCAATATGGCAATTTGTAATTAAATTACAATCTAACAGAGGCTCTGCTATTAAAACCGTGGTTTCGATTTCATTAACCGTTTTGGTATTGGTAGTTAGCTACTTTATTTCAACAGGTGAATCAATTACCTTGTTAGGTTCTGGTGAAGTTGTTGACGAACAAACCGTTAGAATTGTAGATATGATGATCTATACCATCTACACCATGGTAGGTGCGGCTATTTTATTAATGATCTTTGGACCTTTGGCTAAAAAAATAAAATAATATCACTATGGGAAAGCAAAAACGTGAAGTACCTGAGTTAAATTCAAGTTCTACGGCGGATATCGCATTCTTGTTGTTGGTATTCTTTTTGATGACAACCTCAATGGCTGTTAACAAAGGTTTGGCGCGTCGTTTGCCTCCTCCTGTTCCTGCAGAGCAAAAAACAGAAGACTTAAAGGTAAAAGAGCGTAACGTATTCGTGGTGCTAATCAATAGCGAAGACCAATTATTGGTTCGTGGCGAGTACACCCAATTGGCAGAATTGAAAGACAAAGCCAAAGAATTTATTAAAAACGCAGGTGATGATCCTAATATGCCTGAAAAAGAACCCGTAGACGTTGAATATTTTGGAACTGTTTTGGTAACCAAAAATCACGTAATTTCGTTGCAAAACGACCGCGGTACTTCTTACTCGGCATACATCAATGTTCAAAACGAATTGGTTGCTGCTTATAACGAATTGCGTAATGAATTAGCAAAAGCTAAATTTGCTAAAGCTTACGACGATTTGGATGCTGAACAACAAAAAGCTATCCAAAAAATCTATCCACAAAAAATCTCGGAAGCAGAACCTAAAAATTATGGAGGGAAAAAATAATGGGAAGATTTAGATCGAATTCATCATCTTCTGGTACACCAAAAATTAGTACTGCTTCGTTGCCCGACATCGTGTTCATGCTGTTGTTCTTCTTTATGATTGCAACAACCATGAAAGAAGTAGACTTTAAAGTAGGTATTACCGCTCCTGAGGCAACTGAACTTACCAAACTAGAAAAGAAAACCTTGGTTCGCTTTATCTATGTAGGTGTTCCTACCTTCCAATATCGTGCTCAATATGGTACCGAACCTCGTATTCAGTTGGACGATGCTTTTGCCGAAGTATCGCAAATTGAAAATTACGTAGTATCGGAACGTTCGTCTATGCCAGAACACGAGCAAGATTTAATGACCATTTCATTGAAAGTAGACAAAGAATGTAAGATGGGTATTGTTACCGACATCAAACAAGCTTTGCGTCGTGCTTATGCTTTGAAATTGAATTATGCCGCTGTACAACGTGCTAATTCACAATACTAATAAAAAGTAATCTCACTTTTTTATAGAGGAGGGTGGCTGTGCTGCCCTCCTTTTACCTTTATAATATACAATATGCGAAAAATAGCTATCTTATTCATTGCTTTCTTCTCTTTATCTGTTTTGTTTGCCAACGATGCTACCTGGTTTCCTCCATTAAAGATTCCGTTTGCATTAAGTGCTAGTTATGGCGAGTTGCGACCCGACCATTTTCATGCTGGTCTAGACTTTAAGACGGAGCAACGCTGTGGATTGCCCATTTATGCGGTTCAAGATGGTTATGTGTCGCGCATTTCAGTTAAGCAATACGGTTATGGCAATTGCTTGTACATTGCTCATCCGGGTAGTGGATATACTACTGTTTATGCCCATTTAGATGATTTTAGCGATAAAATCAAGCAGTGGGTAACCGATTATCAATACCAACACAAACAAGCTCAATTTAATGCTTATTTGCCCGATAGCGTATTGGTGGTTAAACAGGGAGAATTAATTGCTATTAGTGGTAATACAGGTTCGTCAGGCGGTCCTCACTTGCACTTTGAGGTGCGCGAAACCGAATCGCAGTGTCCTATTGAACCCCAACGTTTTTACAAAGTGCCAGATACGATACGTCCTAAATTTCATATGATTGGATTGCAACCCATGGATAGTACCGGGGTGGTGGCAAACCAATGTGTTTTTAGATCGTATCCTACTTGGCAACAAGAAGCGGGTAATTATTTGGCCTCTAAAGTAGAGGCTTGGGGTAAAATTGGTTTGTCGTTCAAAGCATACGACTATATGGACGGTCAGAACAATATTTACGGATTAAAATCTTTGCAAGTATTGGTAGACGATGTTTTGTATTTTACCTTCCGCATCGATCGCTTCTCTTTTGATATCGATAAAGCCATTAACGCATTTATTGACTACGAACAATGGCTGACCAAGCGTGAACTCTTTATGCGTTCGTATAAACCCCAATATCAACCACTTAATCTGTTTACGTGGCACAATGATGGCTGTTTGGAGATTAACGAAGAAAGAGATTATCGCATCCAAGCCATTGCCAAAGACTATGCTGGCAATACCTCTGTGCTTAATTTTGTGGTTAGAGGTAAAAAAATGCAGCGTCCTTTGATGTGTTCACCTGTAGGCGAATTGTTTAAAGTAGAGTCGTCTAATTTCTTCCAACAAGATGGTGTAACCGTGCAGATTCCTCGCAGAGCTATTTATAACGACTTTTATTTTAGGTATGCAACGGCCATCGATACTACTTTGAATACCCGTGTTTATTCGTTGCATAACCTAACGGTTCCTTTGCATACGGCAGGATGGTATAAGTTACCTATCGAATCGGATACCTTGCAAAATAAGAAACAATATTACGTGGCCTATAAGAATCAGAAGGGTTACTGGGGGCATGTAAACGCTACCTATGCCGGTGGCTTTATGGAAGGTAAGTTGCGTAAGTTAGGCGATTACGCTATTTTGGCAGACTCGGTAGCTCCAAAGGTTACGCCTTTGTCGATGGGACGTACCAAATTGGTATTGCGTCTAAGCGATGAACAGAGTGGAATTTCGGCATTTAACACCTATATAGATGGTATGTGGGTGCCTTGTTCTATTGATGCCAAAAACAAAATAACCTATGTATACGATGCCAACAAAGTAAAGGCAGGTCAGCATACATTTCGTGTAGTTGTTTGGGATGCTTGTGGCAACACCACTACTTACGATACAAAGGTTACTTTGGGTAATTAAAAGGCTATAATTCAACGCAAACTTGCTCTACTTGCCCGCCTAAGGGTGGGTTGAGTTTGCAAACTTGCACTTGGATGCTGTCAATACCGCTAAAATGCGCTTTTACGGCTTGTTTGATGCGCCATGCCACGTGTTCGATAAGGTGCGAGGGTTGCTCCATTTCTTTCTTTACCACTTGGTATACCTCTAGGTAGCTAATGGCTTGTTCGATGGTATCGCTTTGAATGGCTTGGGTAGCATCGTAGGTAAAAGTAAGGGTGACGGTAAAGTGGGTGCCAACACGTTGTTCTTGTTCAAAACAACCATGGTGAGCATAAAATTGCATGTTTTTAATGGTAATGGTAGCCATATTGGTTTTATTATAATGTAGCTACAAAGATAAGGTATTTGCAATAAAAGAACAAAACTACCCATGCTTTCATTTTTTTATTGTATATTCGCACAAATTTTAACAGATGAAATTACTAGACGGAAAAGTTGCTCTTATAACGGGTGCCTCTCGTGGAATAGGCAAGGCGATTGCGCTTACGTATGCACAACACGGAGCGTCGGTTGCCTTTACGTATTTAAACAGCACGGCCCTAGCTAACCAAGTGGAGGCAGAAATAGCCGCCATGGGTGTGAAGGTAAAAGCCTATGCTTCTGATGCTTCTAGCTATGTAGGTGCACAAGAGTTAATACAACAAGTAGTAAGCGATTTTGGCACCATCGATATATTGATTAACAATGCAGGTGTTACCCGCGATGGCTTGGTGATGCGTATGAGCGAGCAGCAATGGGATGATGTTATGGATAATAACCTAAAATCGGCTTTTAATACCATTCATGCCATTACTCCGTTGATGATGAAAAAACGTGCTGGCTCCATTATCAATATGACCTCGGTAGTAGGGTTAAAAGGTAACATTGGCCAAGTAAATTACGCTGCTTCTAAAGCGGGTTTAATAGGGTTGACCACTTCGGTAGCCAAAGAGTTTGGAGCGCGCGGTATTCGTTGTAACGCCATTGCTCCTGGTTTTATTATCACCGAAATGACCGATGCTACCAGCGAGGCGCAACGTAAATTTTGGATTGATATGGTTCCGATGCGTAGAGGGGGAACGGCAGAAGAAGTTGCCAATGTAGCCTTGTTCTTGGGGTCGGATTTAGCTAGCTATGTAAGTGGTCAGGTAATTAATTGTTGCGGTGGTTTAACACCTTAATGGCCTAATCGGTAGTAGAAAGAATGGTAAAATTGTCGGCGTGTCTGTACGTCGGCATTTTTTTTCGCATATTCTCCAAGCCCTCTTTGTTAAGAACAATGGTTCTGATTTCTTCGGTGTTGTCGGTAAAACGCTCTATAATGCGTCCTCTGTAGTCGATAACTTGCGATCCTCCACTGTATTGTAGTTGGTTGCCGTCTATGCCAATGCGGTTGCAAGCACATACGTATGCTTGGTTTTCGATTGCACGTGCCGCCAGCAAGGTTTCAAAAATGGATTGACGATTGGTAGGCCATTCGGCAATTACCATTAAAACATCGTATTGGAGTTGATTGTTGCGCAACCATACGGGGAAACGTAGGTCGTAGCAAATGCAAAGGGCAATGTTCCATCCTTTGTAGGGCACAATTAGGTTTTGCTTGCCTGGGGTAAAGTAAAGTTCTTCTCCTCCTAAAAACAAATGCCGTTTGTCGTAAAAATAGGTGGTTTTATCGGGTAAAACAAAGAACCCTCTGTTGTAGTAATGATGGTCTTCTTGGGCTATAAAACTGCCTATAAAGGCACATTGGTGCCTTGTAGCCCATTTTTGCACCGTTTGCAGTGTAGTGCCGTTGCTGGGCTCGGCCAGTTGGGTGGCGTTGCTGCTAAATGCTGTAGAGAACATTTCGGGTAGCACCACTATATCGGTAGCAGGTAGCTGCTCCAATAAAGCTTCAAAATGCGCCAAGTTTGCATGGGTGTCTTCCCATGCAATATCGGCTTGTATAATGCTTACTCGTAATTGTTCGCTTGTTTGCATTTATTCTAGACCAGTAAGAAACTTTTGAGGGTGTTTTCCTTGGGCGCCTACAAACACCGATTTGAATTGCACAAAGTCTTGCTCTTCGTTGTCGGTTGGAACCATTAGTGGTTTAATAATGACTTCTTTCTTTTTGTAGTCTAGTACCAATGGAAGAATAGGAACACCTGCTTTTTTAGCAATGTAGTAATACCCCTTTTTCCAATCGGGATTGGGTTTGCGAGTACCTTCGGGCGATAATACCAAATTTAGCTTATCGCACGATTTGAACACTTCGGCCAGTTTGTCTGTCATCGAGGTGCTTTTGCTGCGTTTTACGGCAATAGCTCCTTGCTTTTTTAACCACCAGCCAATGCCCCATGTGTTTATCCATTCTTCTTTTATTAAGAATGACATTTTAAAGTCGATGGACCACGCGGTTACAATTCCCCAAAAAAAGTCCCAATTGGACGTATGTGGAGCAAAGCATACCACCATTTTGGGTTCTGTTGGTACCTCTCCTACAACTTTCCATCCTTTGCATTTAAGGATGAATTGGCTTAATTTGCGCATGCTATTATTTGCTTAGACCTTCTAATTCTTTACCAATGCCCAATACGTCTTGTAGCAAATCTTCGCCTAATTTTTTGTAGTAGGCTTTTACCAATTTAGGGTTGTTTTTTGCGTCGTAACGACCCGCGCGTTTTACAAAGTTATAGCTGTTGGCTACAATTTTAGATACAAGAGCATCTGCTTTTTCTTGGTTGCACTTAGGGCAAATAAAACTGATGGTAAGGCATTCGGTTAATAACTCGGCATACAAATACACGATGTCTTTTTTAAGATCTCTTCTACTAGCCATAATTTTATTATTTAATGGAATGAATGGTTGTTTATTTATGGGTTAAAGATAGTAAAATAATTGCGCGATACAAAATGGAATGTTATTTTTGTAGTAAAATCAAGAGAAAATGACGCGGGTATTTTGTTCGTATTTCATGCTGTTGTGTGCGCTGCTGGCTTTGTTGGTAGGTGCCTCGTCGTGTACCGAAGATAGCATCAACGTTGATACCGATTTTAAGCTAGTTTTTTCGGCCGATACGCTTCGTTTTGATACCTTGTTTACCGATATGGGTTCTGCTACCCTTAAACTTAAGGTTTACAATACTTCTGCTCAAAAAGCCCATATCGAAACCATTCGTTTGATGGGCGCTCATTATTTTCATTTGAATATCAATGGCATTTCTGCCGATGAGACAAGCGATGTGTACCTAAACGCCAACGATAGCATGCTTATTTTTGTGCAGGCTTATATCGACCCATCTGATGCTACGAATCCGTTTGTGGTGACCGATTCTATTTTGTTTTCGCTGAACGGAAAAAATCAACTAGTGCAAGTAGAGGCTTTTGGGCAAAATGCCGTGCGTTTGCACCAACTTTCTATTACTGCCGATACGGTGTTGACGGCGCAATTGCCTTATTTGGTGTCGGACACCTTGCGTGTATTGCCTGGGGCCACTTTAACCTTAGCGCCTGGAACCCGGTTGTACTTTAGAAAATACGCTGTTTTGTACGTAGAAGGCAGAATAGTAGCCGAAGGGAATTCAGGGCAAATAATTCAATTTAGGGGCGATAGAGACGACTACATGAATACCCTTCCCCCTTTGTCTTACGATTTGTGCTCGGGTCAGTGGGGCGGTATAGTGTTTGCGCAGGGAAGCTTTGATAATAGGTTGTTGCACGTGGATGTGCGCAATACCGATTTTGGCATTCGGGTAGATAGTACCGATATCGAAAAACAAGTTTTGTGGGTAGAAAACTCCATCTTGCGCAATTCTACGGGTAATGTGCTAGAGGCAGTGCATGCTAAAATGGTAGTCAATAACTCGCTGTTGTACAATGCCGGTAATTATGTGGTGGCCTTGCAGGGGGGTAATTACACGTGGAAACATTGTACTTTTGCCAATTACTATCAGTTTGCTTGGGGCGGTAGAACCAATCCTATTTTGTTGTATGCTAACCGACGCATGGATGCAACAGGGGCTACATCGCCCATGTCGTTTACTTCTAGGATGTACAATTCTGTGGTGTACGGAAGTTATTCCAACGAAATTCAGTTTAAGTGCGAGGAAACCCCAGCCGATGCGTACGTATTTTCGCATTGTTTATTGCGACACAAAGTAACTACCATAACCAATCCGCCTTACCAGCAATGTATTTTTAACGCCGATCCTAAGTATGCCTTCCAACAATGGGAAGAAGAATTTCCACATGTGTACGATTTTACGCCGCTGGCGGGGTCGGGTGCTATCGGTATAGCCGATAACGCTATTGCCAACGAGTTTCCGCTCGATTTAAATGGCAATAAAAGGTTGTTGGACGGATCGGCAGATGCCGGTTGTTACGAATACGTTCAATAAGTATGCGTCAGGGTCTTCTTGTTTTATTTTCTCTCTTTTTTACTGCCGTTGTAGCGCAAGATACTGCTTGTACCGTTATGTTCTACAATGTGGAGAACTATTTTGATTGCTTGGACGATAGTTTGACCAATGATAATGATTTTTTGCCCGATGCGACCAAGCATTGGACTTGGAAACGATACACCGCCAAGCGTCAAAATATAGCCCGTGTTATTGCAGCCGTGGGGAAGGGCGTGCCTCCTGCGTTGGTAGGCATGTGCGAAATAGAGAATGCTACGGTGCTTCATCAATTGGTGGCCTACCAACCTTTATCTACGTATCGCTACCAAACCATTCATTACGAATCGCCCGATGCGCGAGGTATTGATGTGGCTCTGTTGTATCAGCCTAATTGGTTTACTCCGTTGCATAGTAGAGCCATAACGGTGTATTTTGGAGAGGCGGGTTACAGCCGCGATATTTTGTATGTTAAAGGCCTGTTGGCAGGTACAGATACCTTGCATGTGATGGTATGTCATGCGCCGTCAAGGCGAGGGGGCGAAAAAGCCAACCTACGCAGAAAACAAACTATGCAATTGGTTAGAAATGTGGCAGATAGCGTTATGCAACAATCGCCTATGGCCTCTGTGCTTATTATGGGCGACTTTAACGATACACCCACCGACGAGAGTATGCTTCATGCTTTGGGGGCAATTCCTTTATCTGCCTCCTCTGAAGAAAGTAACTTGTTGAACATTATGCCGTTGCATGGTGGAACCTATAAATACAAGGGTGAGTGGTCGCTTTTTGATCAGTTTGTTGTATCTAAAGGGTTACTGCAAGGCGATGGTTGGATAGTGGTTGATAAAAGCGGCTGTATTTTTAAGGAGGATTTTCTGTTGGAAGAAGATACCAAATACATGGGGTATAAGCCCTATAGAACTTACTTAGGCCCCCGTTATGTGGGTGGCTACTCCGATCATTTGCCTATTTATCTTCGGTTACAGGCGTCGCCGCAAAGAAAGTAAAATGCACGTTGCCGTACTTTCTTTCTTCTATAAAGTGCGGATGGTTTTCAAAGTTATGTTCCCTACCGTGTTCTAGAATAAAAATACCATCTGCAGCCAATAATTCCTTTTCGATGATGATTTGGGGCAGCGTGGGTAATTCTTTCAGTTGGTATGGAGGGTCGGCAAAAATAAGCTGATAGCTACCCGAGGCGCGTTCTAGGTATTTGAACACATCGGCTTTTTGTAGGTAGTAATTTTTTACGCCTAGCTCGGCCGCTATTTTGCGAATGTAACCAATGTGTTGTGCACTAATTTCTACGCCAGTTACGCTATTGGCGCCGCGCGAAATAAATTCCAATCCAATGCTACCACTGCCCGAAAACAATTCCAATACAGCTATATTTTCCAATTCCATTCTATTGGAAAGCAAATTGAACAGGCCCTCTTTTGCAAAATCGGTAGTTGGACGTGCTTTTAATTGGGTAGGAGGGGTAAAACGTCTGCCTTTTAAAAAACCACTAACAATGCGCATAGTCGTTGGTATAGTGGCACAATGCCAGGTGATTAACTAAGGTTTCGTGGGCTTCTTTGCTACCCATGATGTAGGTAGGAGTGTGCTGTTGCGATAGTTGGTATTGCTCAAATACTTTGGCGGTATAGTATAGGATGTCTTGTTGGGTGGTATACGCAAAGTAGTTGGCAAAAAGCAATCTACCATTGTTGGCAATGGTAAGGTGGACGTGTGTGGAATTAGCCCATATCCAAGCTTGTGTTTCGCCTTTTTGTTTGGTGAATTTGAGGCAATGGTCGATGTGCTCTTGCAAATGGTGATGCCACCTTGTGTGGGTAAAGAGTTTTTTTGCCAATTGGTAGTGCGCTTTGGGTATGCCAAAGAGCAAGGTAATGCCAAAAGCGGGTATTTCTTGCCAACAAACAACTAAATTAGCGGTATCGGCTTCTGGAAAATGAAACTTGTAAAGCGATAGCGCATCCTGTTGGCTAATCATTTGGCTTGGGATGAGCGTGGTGTACGGAAAATCCACCTCTATGTTGGCGCAAGTAATGTCTTGCAATGCTTCTTCGCACAATAAACGTGCTAAAGCCTGCTGCAAGTGATGGTCGTTGGGTAAAAAATCAATGCGTTTCCAAGCGTCTGCCCAGAAAAAAGAAAGTCCATCCTCGGAAAGACGGATGGACTTATGGGGAGAAGGAATATTATTCCCAGTTACCTGCATTGTTGTTAGCTTCTTCAATGTCACCAAATTTCAAACCAGGGTATTTTTCTAGTTTTTCGGTGGTTTCGGTAAGGTTGATTAATTCTTGTTTGTTAAGGTCGCTTAGGTACGAAGAATAAGGTGCTTTTGCGCACATTACTTTTACTTTGATACCTGCAGAACCGGTTACAATTTCCGATTTTTCCAATTCAAATTCTTGACGTGGAGAAGAGAATGGGATGTAACGTAGTGAATCGATAGGATAGTTTTTGCCAAACAAAGCTTCGATCATTGGAACGTAAGTGGTATCACGTTTAATTAAACCAAGTTTGATAGCTTGTTTTTCGGTCATACCTTCTTCCAATTGTTTGTCGGTAAGCACACCTTCTTTCAATACGATTTTAGCGTTTTCAGTTTTAACCCAATCAATAAGGGTGTCTAGGCTAGCAGTGTAATCGCCTTTGATGTTGCGATATTCGGTTTCTGCAGTACGAATGTCAATTAAGCGTTGGATAACTTGTTTTTCGCGTGCATCTTTGGTTTCGTTAAATTCAATGGGAGTCATAACACTTTGGTACGACATCCATGCCAATGCTACTGCCGCAACAACTAGAAGTGCTTTAAGTAGGTAGTTCATTACATTATTCATGTGATATAGATTTTAGTTTTTGATTTCTTTGAGGATTAACACCGCAAATGTAGGTAAATTTATTTATTTGCGCAATATTTGAGCATTTATTATCTTTGTTTGTTTGTTAAAATATGCCCCATTTCTTATAAGATGATACATAACTTCTATGCATCCACTTTGCGCGATGCTTTTCCATACAATCCCACTCCAGAGCAAGAACAAGCTATTGGTAAATTGGCTTTGTTTTTAGATTCGTCTGCTGAACGCTCTACTTTTTTGTTAAAAGGCTATGCGGGTACAGGTAAAACTACCTTGGTGGCGGCCTTGGTTAAAACGTGTATCGATTTGGATATGCCCTTTGTGCTGATGGCGCCTACGGGGCGTGCAGCCAAGGTGCTTTCTATGTATGCAGGATTTGATGCCGCAACCGTGCATCGCACCATTTACCGACAATCGTCGCCCGAAATTGGCGCCCGTTTTGAGTTGGGCTTTAACCGTATGCGCAATGCTTTGTTTGTGGTAGACGAGGCTTCGATGCTGTCGTCCGATGGCGACAAACAATTTGGTAGCGGTAGGGTTATGGACGATATGCTTAAGTATGTGTTTGGTGGTGCTCCAGGCTGTAAATTGTTGCTATTGGGCGATGATGCGCAGCTGCCTCCGGTGATGCAAAACGAAAGCTTGGCCTTGTCTGCCACTTGGTTACAAGGATGTGGTTTGCAGGTGATGGAACATACGCTTACCACCGTTGTTAGGCAAGAAGCCGCCAGCGGAATTTTAAAAAATGCCACCGAAATACGCAACCAATTGCAAACCCCTTTGCAGTTGCGTTTGCAAACCTATGCCGATGTAAGCAGAGTAGATGGCAGTAATTTTGTCAGTACATTGGAAAATTCGTATCGGACGGTAGGCATGGACGAGACCTTAATTATTACTCGTTCCAACAAAAAGGCCTTTATGTATGCAGGTGGTATAAGAGGGCGTATTTTGTACCGCGAAGAAATGCTAGAAAATGCCGACTGGCTGATGGTGGTTAAAAATAACTACTTTTACGGCATGGACTATGGTATTGAATTGATTGCCAACGGCGATATGGCAGAGGTGGTACGCTTAAGTGGTAGTCATACCCTTTACGATATGCAGTTTGTACGAGCCACCTTGCGTTTGGTAGATTACAATACCGAAATAGAAGTGATGTTGTTGCAAGATTCGCTGCTATGCGAGTCGCCACAACAGCTACAAGAGTTGCAAAAACGCTTGTTTTTGGCCGTTGAAGAAGATTATGCACACATCAAAAACAAACGCGATCGCTACAAAAAAATGCGCCAAGACGAGCATCTAAATGCCCTGTTGGTACGCATGGCCTATGCCGTTACCTGTCATAAAGCACAGGGTGGACAGTGGAAACATGTGTACGTAGATATGGGGCCGCTACCAGCAGAAAAAATGGATGTGGGTTTTATGCGATGGCTCTATACGGCCGTTACGCGTGCTACCGAAAAACTGTACTTTATTCAGTTCAAAGACGAATTATTCTGCGATAAAGGTTAAAAATCCTAAAAAATAAGTATCTTTGCCTATTATTACAAGAATCAGTATATGAAACAATTGGCAAAGAAAGTGGGTTGGCTGTTGGGCATTTTGGTCTGTTTGACAGCTTGTGTGGACAATAACTACACCCTTGATAATTTAGATACTCAAATTGAGTTGGAGACCGAATTAGTGGCTCCTTTGCTTCATTCAAGGCTTAAAATCAACGACCTATTGTCGGATAGTTTAAGCGGTATGAAATTGATAGTAGAAGGCGAAGATTTGTATTTGCTCTACGTCGATTCGCAGTACATGGGCAACGATTTGATAGATCAGCTAAAAGTGCTTCCTAAAGGTGCATTTAATTTTGATTTGCTAGTAGGAGAGGAGGCCGGTTCGTTGTCCATTACATCGGGCCAGATCAATGCCGAAGAAGTTATCGAGTTTTCGTCGATCAATACCAACGAAAACGAACGTTTGGATAGTATTTTAATAGGCGATTGTTATGCCGATGTAACCGTTGATGTACAAATGCCTTTGGCAGAAGGATCGTACATAGATTTTATTTTCCCTAAAGAAGCGTTGGAGTTGGACGAGGCGGTGTTCCCCGATAATACGGTGCGCATTCCTTTAACGGAACAACAAACATCGTATCAACTACCGCTTAAAAAAGCCATGTTGCGCTTAAACGGTGGCCAAGAAGTAAAAGTATTGGTAAAAGGAGAAATTCATGCTTCCTCGCCTTTTGCACCTGGTGATGCTATTTCGGTAACGGTAGATATGAATAATTTGCTGCCTCATATTACCTACTTACATGTGGGAACGGCTCGCGATATCTACGAAGGTGAAAAAGTAATTGATTTTAACTACACCAGCGATTTTCAACAAGAAGACGCTTTCTTCCCTTTCTTTGACCCCCAAATTTTAATGTCGTGTATCAATAATATTGGTGTGCCAGTGCGTTATTACATTGATTATGTAGAGGCTTTTGATACGCGTACAGGCGAGAAAGTACGTGCCGATTTTGGTGGTGCAGATACCGATACAACCTCTATGGTGGTTGCAACTCCATCGTACGATGCTATAAAAGGTTTGTCTAAAGATGAGCTTTTAAACTTTGATGTTCAGTCTATTATGTGTAAGAGCGAATTGCTTTTTGATAGAGAATTTGGTCATACCGATAGGCTTTTTAAAATTAATCCCAATAAACTACGCTACCATTATCGCATACGTTCGGTGGATAATGACCCCACCAACGTGCATTTCTTCTTTCATAACAGCGATATGGAGTTAAAAGAAGATACCAAACTTCCGTTGTGGTTTGAGGGCGATAAAGACCCCGATAAAAACTTCCATATTACCCGTAACGATTCGGTCGATTTTTTGGCAACGTCTGATACCAGCAGCGGTTTTAGCCTGTCGGACGACTCGGAATTGGTTCTAAAATTGTCGTACATCAACTATTTGCCCGTTGGTGTAAAAGGTTCGATTGCCTTCTTGGATGCCAACGGACAGCGCATCTTGCAAGAGGCCGAGCAGTCGTTTGCCATTAAGGCCGGTAAGGTGGATGCTGACGGATATGTAGTTACTTCTACCGACGAGGCGGATGCCATTCGTTTGGCCTTTGGCGCTAACGAGGCTAGTCGATTGTTGTCGGAGGTGGCTACCTTTTTGTTTACGTATAAGTTGGCCAATAACGAACTGAAAACCGTACGTTTACGTACCAGCGATTGGTTGGACTTAAAGGCGAGTATGTACATCAATGGATCTTTGGTGACCGATTTGGGAAGTTGGATGAATAATGACTATGTTGTAGTAGAATAAGGAGGGTAGGATATGAAAAAGTTACAGATTTTATTTTTTAGCTTAGTAAGTTGTGTGGGCGCATTTGCAGCACCTAATTCGTTGTATTTTATGGATTTGTTGCCCTATCAGGTGTATCAAAATCCAGCCATGCGTCCCCTTTCTGATGTGTATGTAGAAATTCCGGGTATTTCTACGGTAGGAGCATCGTTGCATTTGGGTAGCTTGTCGTTGAACGATGTAGCCTATGTAAAAGATGGTAAATTGGTTACCTTTTTGCATCCCGAATATGGCAACCAAGCGGGCTTCTACAATAAATTGCAAAATACCGAACATTTTAGAGCGGATGCTTATACGAGTTTTTTGGGATTTGGTTTTAAGCAAGGCGAAAAAGGGTATTTGTCTTTCAATCTATCTGCCAAAGCCGATGCGTTGCTATCGGTACCCAAAGAATTTTTAGGTGTATTGTTAGAAGGAACCCCCGATACCTTGGGCGTGAACCGATTTGATATGAGCAATACGGCATTGCGTGCTAATCTTTATCTTGATTTATCGGCTGGCTATTCGCATCAAATTAACGAGCAGTGGCAAGTTGGGGGTAGGGTGCACTTGTTGTTGGGAGCTGCCTCTATTCATACTACGTACGATCAATTCTATTTGGATGCCTCAAAAGACGAGTGGACACGCAATGCGGTAGGAAAATCGGCTGTTTCGCTTCCGGGTTTGACAATTGTTGATGGGGAACCTTATATGGAGGATATCGAGACTGCTTTAGTGTATTATAGACCCAGTATGGGTGCGGCATTCGACTTGGGTGCTGTGTACAAGCCCCTTCCAGAACTATCGCTTAGTTTGTCGCTAACCGACTTAGGCTTTATGGTATGGGACAATTCGTTGATTACCCAGGTAAATAGCAAGGCAACCTACGATGGGGTAGAATATGAAGCCGGTGTGTCTCCCATTGACGAATTAACAAAAGAGTTGGGGTCGTTGTTGGTGTTGCCAAAAGGGGTGGCGCAATCTAGGCAGTTTGTAAGCGAACTGCGTGGTAAATTGTATGTAGGCGCCGAGTATAGCTTTTTGCGCAACATGATGAGCGTGGGCTTGCTATCTAAAACCGAGTTTATGTCTAAATACGTATCGGAAGAAGTGAGTTTGAACTACAAGATACGTCCTTGCCACTGTTTTGAAATTTTGGCCGGTTACTCGTTTGTGTCGGGCGGATGGTCTACCATGAGCTTTGCCATGGACCTTAAACTACCTCCGTTTAATTTTTACGTAGCTACCGACTATGTACCCTTCCATTATTCGCCCAACGGGCTTCCTTACAAATCGCAAGCCCTTAATGTGCAAGCCGGTGTTGTGCTTACGTTCAATACCAAAGATAACGTAAAACGCTTAAAAGGCAAATTAACCGAACCCGAAGTTGTATTCCCAGAGAAAGAACCAACTACGCTCTCTGAGCCTGTAGACGTGCCCGCCGCAACCGATCCCCAAGCGGTCCCTGAGCCCGCCGAAGTAGAAACCTCGGTGTCTAATACCACAGTAACCGAAACCGTTACCGAAAAAGTAGAAGAGGTGCAAGGCGATGAGGTAGGCGGAACCAATGTGGTGAAGTTGTAAACAACGCCACGCTATAAACCAAAAAAAGCGACCAAATTTGGTCGCTTTTTTGGTTATGCAGTTGCTACCGAAATTTATTCGGCAGCAGGAGCTTCTGGTTTAGGAGCACGAGGAGGACGAGGAGTCAATACTTTGTGCGAAAGTTTGAATTTGCCAGTCTTTTTGTCGATGTCCAATAGCTTAACGGTAATCATGTCGTTTTCTTTCAAACCAGCGGTTTCCATGGTTTCGATGCGTTCCCAGCTAATTTCTGAGATGTGCAACAAACCTTCTTTGCCAGGCATGAATTCAACAAATGCACCGTAAGGCATGATTGATTTTACTTTGGCTTCGTAGGTTTCGCCTACTTCTGGAATAGCCACAATGGCTTTAATTTTAGCTACAGCGCAATCAATAGATGCTTTGTTTGATGCTGCAATTTCTACTACGCCGCAATCTTCGCTTTCTTCGATAGAAATGCTAGCGCCGCTTTCGGCTTGCATGGCTTGAATAATTTTACCACCAGGGCCAATAATAGCACCAATCATGTCTTTAGGAACATTCATGGTAACAATGCGTGGAGCGTGTGGTTTCAAGTCTTCGCGAGGTTCTGCGATGGTTTCTTTGATTTTACCCAAGATGTGCATACGGCCTTCGCGTGCTTGTTCTAGGGCTTTTTCTAGAATTTCGTACGACAAACCGTCTACTTTGATGTCCATTTGGGTAGCAGTAATACCTTTTTCGGTACCGGTTACTTTAAAGTCCATGTCGCCCAAGTGGTCTTCGTCGCCCAAGATATCAGAAAGGATGGCATAGTTGGTACCTTTGTTTTCTGAAATCAAGCCCATGGCAATACCCGATACAGGACGTTTAATGGCTACACCGGCGTCCATAAGCGCCAAGGTACCGGCACAAACCGATGCCATAGACGATGAACCGTTTGATTCCATGATATCAGAAACCACGCGGATAGCGTAAGGATAGTTTTCTGGGATCATCACCTTAAGGGCGCGGCAAGCCAAGTTACCGTGACCAATTTCTCTGCGGCCTACACCACGTTGTGGACGAGCTTCGCCCGTAGAGAAGGGAGGGAAGTTATAGTGCAATAAGAAACGTTCTTTGCCTTGGATAAGGGCTTCGTCAATGAGTTTTTCATCTTGTTTGGTACCCAAAGTTACGGTACAAAGCGATTGGGTTTCGCCGCGGGTAAAGATAGAAGAACCGTGAGGACCAGGTAGGTAACCTACTTCCGACCAAATAGGACGAATTTCGGTGGTTTTACGACCGTCCAAACGAATGCCTTCGTCTAGAATAGCACGACGCATGGCTTCTTTTTCTACATCGTGGTAGTAGCGGTCAATAAGCGCTGCTTTTTCTTCTAGTTCTTCTTCGCTTAAGGTAGCTTTGTAAGCTTCGCAAACGGCTTTGAAGTTAGCACCACGGCTGTGTTTGTCGGTGTTGCAAGATTTTGCAAGTGCATAGGTTTCTGCGTAAGTTTTTTCGCGTACGTCTTTGCGCAATTCTTCGTCGTTCACTTCGTGGCAGTATTCGCGTTTAACGGTTTTGCCAGCTGCTTCCATTAGTTCCAATTGTGCTTGGCATTGTGGAATAATGGCTTCGTGAGCGGTGCGGATAGCGTCCAAAAGGTCTTTTTCGCTTACTTCGTTCATTTCGCCTTCTACCATCATGATGTTGTCGATAGTGGCAGCAACAATAATGTCAAGGTCGGCATTTTCCAATTGTTGGAAGGTGGGATTTACCACAAATTCGCCGTTAATACGTGCTACGCGAACTTCAGAAATAGGACCGTTGAATGGAATGTCTGATACAGCGATAGCAGCCGATGCAGCCAAACCAGCCAAAGAGTCGGGCATGTCAACGCCGTCGGCCGAATAAAGGGTTACGTTTACAAACGTATCTGCGTGGTAGTTATCGGGGAATAGGGGACGAAGCGCGCGGTCTACCAAACGAGCAGTAAGGATTTCGTAGTCCGATGCTTTGCCTTCACGACGGGTAAAACCGCCTGGGAAACGTCCGCCCGAAGCAAATTTTTCTTTGTATTCTACGGTTAATGGCATGAAGTCGGTACCAGGAACAGCGTCTTGTGCTGAACATACCGTTGCCAAAAGCATGGTGTTGCCCATGCGTACCATTACAGAACCGTCGGCTTGTTTGGCCAATTTGCCGGTTTCGAGTGTAATGGTTCTACCATCTTGCAAGGTGATGGTTTTGGTAATTACATTCATCATAATGTTTAACTTAAAATTCTTAGACTCTAAAATTCGGACAAATTTAAGAAATAAAACAATAGGTTGGGTTACTTTTTTACGAAATATACCATTGTTGTTCTTAAAAAAATGTTATTTTTGCTTTTGAAGAATCAAATTTAACCTTAATACATACAAACATGAAAAAGTTATTTTATATGGTGGCTGCCTTGCTGTTATTGGCAACTACTTCTTGTAACCGCTATGGCGAGAATGGCCCCAATCCTTTGGATCCTAATGATTATTGTTGGGAAATAACCATGATTATTACAAACGAAGGCCAGACTTTTACAGAAATTGAGTATCAGTGGAGTACGGGCGCCGAAATGATTGCCTTTTTTGAAATGGTGAAGCATGGCGTAAAAAAAGAGCAACCTGGGGTGGAATTAGATGTTAAAATTACAAAAACTGACCGTCCTGAGGATACTTGTAGAGAATAATGTATTAATTTTGTCGTGTTAAATTAAAAAAACAGAACGTTATGAAAAAGATTATTTATTTAGTAGCAGCATTGGCAACTATGTGCTTAGTATCTTGCCAATCAAACAGTGGTATGGATGTCAACGATCCAAATGAATACTGCTGGGAAGTAAATGTAGAAGCTAAAATCCAAGGAATGGGTGCAGAAATTAAAGTAGACAAAACAGTCTATGTATGGGGAACCGCTGCAGAAATTCAAGAATACATCAATGATGCAAAACAGCAAGCAGTAGCAGAGGGTGCAACCGTTACTATTACTAGCAGCAAATCGAATATTAAAAACGAAGATGCCTGCGACGAAAGCAATGATTTAAATACTGACATGCAGTTCCCTGATGTAGAATACCCAGATTTCGATTTCGATTTCTAATATAGTCTAAGCTTACTTATTTTACAGCCGTACCGCTCATTTGGCTAACTTAACAATCTTTTATTAAACGAGTAACTTCGGGTTATCAATGGCGTGCTGCTATTGCGCAAGCAATTGGGCAGATTACAAAGAGTTCCGAGGCCTCAAATCCTTACTATTTATGAGTTTGGATCATAATGGCGGTACGGTTTTTTTGTGCCCTTATGTCAGGGTTATTTAGGCGCTTTTAGGTAGAGCACTATGCCAATGCCTAGGTAAATAAGGTTGGGAATCCAAACCGATAAAAGCGGGTCGACGCCGCCTTTTATGGTAAATGAACTTGAGGTAAGGTTGAACAGCAAGTAAGTAACGCTTAATAAGAGCCCCAAAAAGATGTGGTGTCCTGTGCCACCTCTTACTTTTTTAGACGCAATGGATACCCCTATAAGGGTAAGAATAAAAGCCGCAAAAGGGTTGGCAAACCGTTTGTATAGTTCTAGCTTATAAGCTCCTAATCCGCCTATACCTCGTTTGCTGCATTCGGAAATATAAGCACGTAGTTGGCTGTTGGTAAGCTGTTCGTGCTCTTTAATAATTTCTTTAAAATCTTTGGGCAGCATGTTTAACTCCATGGGGAGCGAAGGCCCTTTGCTTAATTCTTCTTTTAAATCGGTAAAGGTACGTTTGGTATAATCGATGGCTCGCCATTGGTAGAGCGAATCGTACTCTATGCGCAGCGCTGTAACGCGCTCTACAAGTCTTTTCCCGTCAAATTTATCGTAAGAAAAACGGAAACCTACGTTTTTACTTAGGCTGTAGCGTTCTACGTACACAATTTCGTTGCTGGACAATTGGAGTTGTTTGTTGTTGCTACTGGCTTCAAATTGTTCGTGGTAGATATACTTTGATTCAAATTTTACCCGTTCTCGGATACTGGGTGGAATTATTTCGGAGCTAATGTAGAACGTAAAAATAGCAATAATACAGGCCGATATCATGTAGGGCACCAGAATGCGCTTAAAGCTAATGCCCCCGGCTAGCATAGCAATGATTTCCGAGTTGTAGGCTAACTTGGAGGTAACAAAAATAACCGACAAAAACGTAAACAGCGAGCTAAAAAGGTTGATGTAGTATGGAATAAAGTAAATGTAGTAGCCAAAAATAATGGTATACGTGTCCAATCCTTCTCTGTAAAAGTCGTCCATCTTTTCTGTAATATCAATAACGATGGCAATACTAATAACTAGCAGAAGGGTTAGGGCGTAGGTTCCTAAAAATTTCTTGATGATATAAAAATCAATCTTTTTAAGCATAGCAAGGGCAAAGATACGCATTTTTTATAAAAAAAATAGCAAAAAAATTTGCATGGTATTTGTAAATACTATATCTTTGCAATACAAACAAAGATGTAATGATTACAACTTTGAGATAAAAACAAAAAAAGGAGGCGCCAATGCCAGTAAAGGTGAAGACATATTTACAAGAGAAAGGAGTGAATCCTTCTGTGCAACGCATGGCAGTAATGCAGTATTTATTAACGCATTTTACGCATCCTACGGTAGACGAAATTTATTCCAATCTATCGGAAAGCATGCCCACCCTTTCTAAAACAACCGTTTATAATACGCTAAAAGTATTGGTAGAAAACGGAGCGGCCTTGCAACTGACCATTGACGAAAAAAACACCCGTTACGACGGAAATACACATCCGCACGCGCATTTTATTTGCATGGGTTGTGGAAAAGTACACGATGTAGAGGGAGTTAATTTGGTTGCCGTAGACAAAACGAGTCATAATGGCTTGCAAATAACCGAAACCCAGGTTTATTACAAAGGGTATTGCACCGAGTGTCAACGCATCAACGCATCAACGCATTAACAAATCAACACTTAATAGAATAGAACCATGAAAAAATTTGTATGTACCGTATGTGGATATGTTCACTATGGCGAACAACCACCAGCCATTTGCCCCAAATGCAAACAACCTGCTAAAGTATTTAAAGAAGTACCTAGTAATAAATAATGACTAATCGACTAAAATTTTGAGTAGCGAGCGCAGAGGCAAGTTTACTTGACTATGCCGAGTCACGAGAAATTTCATGAAATGCGAAGCATTGAATAAACAAATAAACACTAAAAAGATATGAAAAAATTTATTTGCAGCGTATGTGGATACGTACACGAAGGAGATAGTGCACCAGCAATGTGCCCACAATGTAGACAAGGTGCTGAAAAATTCAGCGAACTAGTAGAAAACGAACTATCGTTTGTAACTGAACACGTAATTGGTATTGCTAAAGATACCGATGACGAAATGAAAAAAGACCTAAACGCACACTTTATGGGCGAAGCTACCGAAGTGGGTATGTATTTGGCTATGAGCCGTCAGGCAGACCGCGAAGGTTACCCAGAAATTGCCGAAGCGTTTAAACGCTATGCGTTCGAAGAAGCTGAACACTGTGCTAAATTTGCCGAATTGCTAGGCGATGTGGTTTGGGATACCAAAACCAACCTAGAAAAACGAATGAATGCCGAAAGTGGTGCTTGCGCAGACAAAATGCGTATTGCAAAACGTGCCAAAGAATTGAACTTGGATGCTATTCACGACACCGTTCACGAAATGGCAAAAGACGAAGCTCGTCACGGTCGTGGTTTCAAAGGTTTATTTGATCGCTACTTTGGAAAATAATATAAAAGTAGAAATTGAAAGAGGTGGACTAGCAAGTCCACCTCTTTTTTTATCGTTTTCGCAGGCTAGGAGGAAGGGTGTAATCTACTTCTTCTTCGTCATCTTCGGCCCATTCTCCCCAATCGATGACGTCTACAGGGCTTGTTTTGTCTTCTTGTGGACTTTGCGATTTTTCTTCGCTGGGTAGAACTTCTTCGGTATTAGGAGTGATTTCTTGGGGTTTTTCTAGGAAAGAAAAATCATTCGATGTATTTTCTGTGTTACTGTTGTCTTCTATAATCGATTTGATCTCAAAGCCAGTGGCAATGATGGTAATGCTCATTTTGTCTTCTAAATCGTCGTCGTAATAGGCACCCCAAATAAATTCAATGTCGGCACCAATGGCGTTGATAAATTTGGTAATTTCGTTGGTTTCGCCTGGTGTCATCTGGTGGTCGTGCGAATTTTTGGTATAAAGCAGCACTCTTTCGGCTCCTCGGATGTCATTGTCGTGCAATAGAGGAGAGTTCAGTGCCTCTTGAATGGCTTTGGTAACCCTGTTCTCGCCCGATGCGTAGCCTGTATTCATAATGGCAACCCCACAGTCGCGCATAATGGTGCATACGTCGGCAAAGTCGACGTTGATGTAACCAGTACTGTTGGTCATATCGGCAATGCTCTTAATGGCTTCGCTCAAAATTTCGTCGGCCTTGGCAAAAGCGTTGTCCATGCAGTAGTCGCTGTATATTTTTACCAATTGACGGTTGTCAATTACCAAAAGAGCATCCACGTTTTCGCGCATTTTTTCCAAGCCTAATTTGGCTTTATTAAATTTGCGCATCCCTTCAAACTCAAAAGGAATGGTTACAATACCAATGGTAAGAATGTTCATTTCTTTGGCTATACGTGCAATAACAGGAGCCGCCCCCGTTCCTGTACCACCACCCATGCCGGCATTGATAAATACCATGCGGGTGTTGTCCGATAGGGTAGTTTTAATTTTTTCAATGTCCTCTTCGGCCGATTGTTCTCCTACCTCGGGGTTACCACCGGCTCCTAGCCCGTGGGTCAACGATGCGCCAATTTGTACTTTTACAGGTACGGGCGATTTGCTTAAATCTTGTACATCTGTATTAAAAATAGCGTAGGTAACGTTGCTAATGCCTTGGTTGTACATGCGGTTAACAGCATTGCTGCCACCACCACCAGCTCCTATTACTTTTATAAACGTATTGGATACGTTTTTTTCGTTAAATAAAATAGGGTCAAGATTGGCATAATTATTTTCCATGTTGAGGTATGATTTTAAGATTAAAAAATGTTTTCAATAACGTTGTCAAGTCCTTTGTTGATGCCATCTTTTAAGCCAGATTTACCTAAGGAGAATGGGCCCCAAGAGGACTTTTTCTCTACTCTGCAATCTTCGCTTCCTTGCGATAGTAAGCTTAAAAGCGTATGGTATTTGGGTTTGTTGCAAGATTGAGATAGTTCGTCGTTATTGATGATAGTGAGAGCATTGGCTATACGTACTTCTAGGTGTGTTTTGTCGGCATACCATTCGGGCAAGTGTGTAAGTAAAGATGCTCCACCCGACAAAACAATTTTACGTTCTTTGGATGATAGTAGCCCTTTTTTGATCAATTTTGATAAAATAAGGCGGGCAATATCTTCTACGCGGTCTTCAATCATCTTGGACAACTCAAGCAAACTGATGCTTTGGTTAATATCAAACGGTCCGTTGGGATTCAGGCTGACGCGTTTGTCGGGAAATTCTAATTTATGGGGTTGCGCATCGCCCAATCTGATTTTTAGCTTTTCGGCATAATTAAGAGATAAGCCCTTGTATGTTAGGTCGTTGCTAATAAGTTGTCCGCCTATGTTAATCATACCTTTACTATCTTCTTCGCCTTTGGTACGCATGATGTAACTGGTTGTGCCCGCACCCATGTCAATAAACAAGCATCCGTTATTTTGTTCCGCCGGGGTTAAAAATAGGTCTGCTTGCGTAGTAATTAGGTTAGGTGCCGATAGAAAACTCATGGATTCTTTGCGTTTTCCGTTAACGGTAGAAAACAATAAATCCCATTCTTTGTACGTGTTTTCTTTGGTTAACCAGCTGCTGTATAGGTAGAGTTTGTTTACCGGTATGTTGGTTTGATTACTAAGCTTTTTGCAAATGGCTTTTATATCAAAAAGTACATGGTTAATGTCCTTTACGCGTCCTTCTTCTACGGCATTTGGACGTGTTTTGGTTTCTTCTACCCCCAATATCTTAATGGTTTTATTGGGAAGTTTTTCGGCAACGGCACCAATAATGTTTTGAGTGCCAATGTCTATGGCGGCTATGTAGGTTGGCTTACTCATGCTTATCTATTTTAGTACAGAATATAAGTTCGTCGTAAGTAATGGTAATTTTTTTATAGATGTTGGCATCGTTTTTATGTGGATATTGCAAATACCATGCCCGTAATTTTTCCATTTTAGATTCGTAGTGGGTTAGTTTGCCCAATTCTATGTAGGCAATACCTTGTCTGCTGGTAAGCCGAATGTTTTGCTTTTCGTCTACGTGTACCTCATAAAATAGGGCGGCCCAATCCTTGTCTAACAAAAGGTATTGCATAAAATCGTACAGTTCGCCTTGAGCAAAATGGGTATTTACGTTGCCCGTTACGATGGGGGTGTATGCGGTAAATAAGCTGGAGGTAGGCATTGGGCGTCGTTCGTTATCCATGTAATAACTTTTCCCTTCTACTGGCAAAACACGAAAAAGCGGGCAACGTTGGTACAAATTGATATGAAAATCACCCTTGTAGCCCATATAACATTCCACTTTTTTAATAGGGCTTAGTTGGGCAATGCTTTTTTCGATGCGATGCGCCTCTTCTATACCTATCAACGTGCCAATAGGGTTGATGTTGTGTTTGGCCAAGTGATCGTATATCATAGAGGCATTTACAAAACCATGTTCCATGCTATCTTTAACACATACACTTACACGGTTGCACTGTATTTTTTGGTCGGGTTTCTTAAAGTAGATGAGAGCAAAAATACAGTACCCTAACAAGCATGTAATGCATGTTATAATGGCAATAAGCGACAGAATATGTTTTACTTTTGGGTTCATTTAGTCAGTGACGATAGGTATTTCGTAACTTTAGGTACTTCTTGGTCTATGTTTCCCGCGCCAATGGTAATTAATACATCAAAAGTATGATTTTTAAGTTCTTCTACCAAGGCCTCTTTGGGACTACAAATGGTTTTGTTTTTATGCTTGATGTATTTGGCAATAAGCTCTGAATTAACCCCTTTAATGGGTAGTTCACGAGCTGGGTAAATATCGAGCAAAATAATATCGTCTAGTTGTGTTAAACTTCTGGCAAAATCGCGTGCAAAATCGCGTGTGCGGGTATACAAGTGAGGTTGAAATACACCGCATATTTTTTTGTCGGGATACAATTGACGGATTGAACTTACGCAAGCCTCAATTTCGGCAGGGTGATGAGCATAATCGTCGATGTAAATGCATTGCTCGTTTTTTACTTGTATGTCAAAACGACGTTTGTTGCCCTTAAACGAGGCTACACCTTTGCGCAATTGTTCGTCGGTAGCGCCATTTAATTGCGCAATGGCCATGGCTGCAACCGCGTTTTCTACATTAATTAGCACAGGAACACCCAACTCTACGTTGTCAATGCGACCTTTGGGCGAAACAAAGTCAAAAAATAGTTGACCGTCCACGGTTACGATGTTTTCGGCATAGAAATCGGCTTGTTCTGTGGTAGAATATTGGTATACCGTAACATCGGGGTGTGTAGTAGGCACTAATTCTAGTCCTTTTTTCATTACTAAGGTGCCTCCTGGTTCAATAAGCGCTGTAAAGTCGGCAAATCCTTTAAGTAGTTCCTCGTGACTACCATAAATATCCAAGTGATCGGCATCGGTAGCGGTTATAATGGCCATTTTAGGGGTTAGGCGCAAAAACGAACGGTCGTACTCGTCGGCTTCTACCACTACATCGTTGCTTTGTTTGCTACTTAGCAAGTTGGTATCGTAATTTTTGGCAATCCCACCCAAAAAGGCATTTACTTTCTCTGGTCTTTGGTTTAATAAGTGTGCCAATAGGGTAGATGTGGTGGTTTTGCCGTGTGTGCCCGCTACGCAAAGTGCATTTTGCCCATGGGTAAGTTCTCCCAGTATCTCGGAACGTTTTAGCAAGGTAAAATGCCCTTTTTGGAAGAATTGCAACTCGCTATGGTTGGCAGGGATAGCAGGCGTATAAACTACTACCGTGTTTTCGATGTCCATAAAGCGAACGGGAATTTGGCTAATGTTGTCTTCGTAATGAATTTTAATGCCTTCGTCTTCTAGTGCTTGGGTGAGAGGAGTATGTGTTAAGTCGTAACCTCCTACCAAGTGTCCTTTTTGGTGAAAATAGCGGGCAAGAGCACTCATTCCAATGCCTCCAATGCCTAAAAAGTAATATTGGCGCATATATTGGGATGGAGTACCAACAACTTCCGATTTAATCGATGCGACGTTATCGCTACCTGTTATTTCTTCTATTTGCTCTTCGCTCTGATTTTCTGTTACAGGGCAAGCGTTGATGTCAATAGTAGGCAATTGAATCAGTTGGAATACCTCATTGGCGATGCTAGATGCAGCGTGAGGGCGTGCAAAATAGGTGATATTTTCGCTCAAGGTATCCAATTGTTTTTTGTCTTGAATCAATTGGATGGTTTTGGTAAGCAGTTGCTGAGGGGCATCTTTATCGGACACCATAACAGCGGCATTTCGCTCTACCAAAGCAAGTGCGTTTTTGGTCTGATGGTCTTCTGAAACGTTGGGCGAAGGTACCAATAGACAAGGTTTTCCAAGTAGACTGAGCTCTGAAATAGAGCTAGCACCTGCGCGCGAAATTACCAAGTCTGCAATGCTATAAGCAAGGTCCATGCGGGCAATAAAATCGGTGATTACCATATTTTTAATGGGTAATGCACTGGTTTTCATTTTAATATCGTCGATATAAAATTTACCTGTTTGCCAAATTACTTGCAAATCGTTTTGGTGTACCATGTAAAGCAGTTCTAAATCTTTTAAGATGCTCTCGTTGATGGTACGTGCCCCCAAGCTGCCTCCAATAATTAACAAGGTTTTTTTCTTTGCAGAGAAGTTAAAGAATTGGTAGGCCTCGTTGCTGTGGTCTTTTATTTTTAGTAAGTTTTGTCTTACCGGATTGCCTGTCATTACGATGTTGTTGGCAGGAAAGAAACGTTCCATGTGGTCGTATGCAACACAGATTTTTTTGGCTTTTTTGCCCAAAATCTTATTGGTGATGCCTGCGTACGAGTTTTGTTCTTGAATTAAGGTAGGTATGCCTTGCTTGGCAGCTTGGTACAATACAGGTGCGCTGGCATAGCCTCCTACGCCAATAGCAATGTCGGGCTTAAAATCTGCTATAATTTTTTTGGCTTTCGATAAGCTTTTAAAAAGGTTTTTAAGCACTGTAAAGTTTTTGGGGGTAAGCGAACGGTACAACCCCTGAATGGGCAACCCAATGATATCGTATCCGGCAGCAGGAACTTTTTCCATTTCCATGCGTCCTTCTGCCCCTACAAATAAGATTTGTGAGTTAGGGTAGGCCTCTTTGATAGCATTGGCAATAGATACGGCAGGAAAGATGTGTCCACCTGTTCCTCCACCACTGATAAGTATGCGTTTGTTGGTTGTGTCCATGGTATATTATGCTTGATTATTAACGGGTTGGGTTGTTGTGTCGTTGTCTGTGTTAGTGGGTTCTGTGGTGCCTTCTGCGGTGGTTGTATTGATTAACGCAGCTTGCTCTTTTTTGATGCGCTCTTCGTTGTGAGCACTAATGCCTAGCATCAGTCCAAAACCAAAAGCGGTAACAAATAACGACATACCCCCTCTACTAATAAGGGGTAAGGTTTGGCCGGTAACTGGGCCTAATTCGGTAGCAACGGCCATGTTAATAAAGGCTTGTAGCACAATAATAAGTGCTAAGCCAATTACCAAAAGGCTCTCTGTAGCCTCGTTGGGGCCGCAACGTCGGGCAATTTTGCCAGCGCGGGCCAATATAATAACGTATAGTAAGATGGTAAAAATACCTCCTATCATGCCGTATTCTTCTATAATCACAGCGTATACAAAGTCGGAGTAGGCCAACGCTAAGTAATCGCGTTGTATACTATTGCCAGGACCACAGGGTGAAATACCATTGGCAATAGCAATTTTTGAGTTCATAATTTGACGATTTTTGTCGTCTATTACCAAGGTTTTGCCCTTTTCTTTATTTTCGTTGCTATCGCTGTACTGATCGATGCGACCTATCCATGTATTCACCCGTTTGGTAATACCATTCTCAATATTAAAGGCATAGGATATGCCAATAAATAAACCGCCTACTACCACAACAATGCCAATAAGGCTAAAAATGTATTTTAATGCTACTTTTCCAATAAACATCATCAGTATGGTAACCCCAAATAAGATAAAGGCAGTAGAGAAGTTTTGAATCATTACCAAGAAACAGAACAATCCCAGTATGCCCGACATAATACTGAAGGTTTTGATACTCAATTTTTTTGTATTATGCGTATTGTAGTAGCCTAAAATTTCGGCAAAAAGTATAACAATGGCCAGTTTGGTAACCTCGATAGACTGAATTTCGAAACCACCGATAGAGATGGAGCGAATGGCCCCATTTACCGATTTGCCAATGATGGGTGTTAGCACCAATAGTACGATAGAAAGTAGCGGTATGAACCACAATCCTAATCGAATATTCCTAAAAGAGAACTGATGCGTTATTAAGATAATGACGAAAGCACCAAATAAATGCTTTATATGCCCCCAGAAGGGTGATAGGTAGTCTTCGTGGCGGTAGGCGCTGCTACTAATGGCACTAAACATGATAATCCCTGATATGATAAGCAGGGATATCACGGTAAGCCAAAGAATGGCATCGCCTCTAAATATTTTTCGAATCAGTTCTTTCATGCTTTATAGCGATTTAACTGTTTCTTTGAACAAGCGTCCTCTGTCTTCGTAATTTTTAAATAGGTCAAAACTAGCACAGCAGGGCGATAACAGTACGGTGTCGCCTACGTTGGCTTTTTGGTAGGCAGTTTTTACCGCTTCGTCCATAGAGTGGGTGCTTACAAATGGAATGCCCAATGGGGCAAAAAAGTTTTCTAATTTGCTGTTGTCAACCCCCATAAATATTAAGGTATGTACCTTTTCTTTGATGAGTTGTTTGATTTCGTTGTAATCGTTTCCTTTATCGGTGCCGCCTAAAATAAGCACCACGGGGGTACGCATGCTTTCTAGGGCATACCAGCAAGAATTTACGTTAGTGGCTTTAGAATCGTTGATAAACTCAACGCCTCTTACGTTGCAAACCGATTCCAAACGGTGCTCTACGCCTGCAAAGGTGTGTAGTGAGTTGCGAATGGATTCTTTTTGGATGTTGAACGATGCCGCAGAAAGGGCAGCTGCCATCGAATTGTAAAGATTGTGTTGTCCGCGTAGCCCCAATTCTTCTAGCTCCATTTGCAATTCACCGTTGATGGTAGCAAGGTTTAGCTGATTTTGTTGGGTATAGGCAGCCATTTCTGGGGTGGCATTCAACGAGAAAGGACGTTTTTTTGCCTTGATGGCAATTTTTTCCAATTCTTTTTGAATCACTTCGTCGTCGTTCCAATAAATAAATACATCGTTTTCGGTTTGGTTCTGGGTAATGCGCATTTTGGCATCGATGTAATTTTGGAACTTGTATTCGTAACGGTCCAAGTGGTCGGGTGTTATGTTTAGTAACACGCTAATGTCGGCCTTGAACTCGTACATATTGTCCAATTGAAAACTGCTTAATTCAATTACGTAGTAATCAAAGTTTTCGGTTGCTACTTGGTAGGCAAAACTTTTACCTACGTTGCCGGCTAAACCTACATTCAACCCTGCGTCTTTTAGCATTTGGTAGGTAAGCATGGTGGTAGTGGTTTTGCCGTTACTGCCTGTAATGCATACGGTTTTGGCGCTGTTGTATCGGCCAGCAAATTCAATTTCGGAGATAATAGGGGTTCCCAAGCCTTTTAGCTGTTGTACCAAGGTGGCTTTGTTGGGAATACCAGGGCTTTTAATCACCTCGTCGGCCTTTAAAATACGTTCGGGGGTATGGCCGTTTTCTTCCCAAGCAATGCCATATTGCTCCAGCATGGCTTTGTATTTTTCGGGGATGGTGCCCGCATCCGAAAGGAATACGTCAAATCCTTTTACTTTGGCTAAAACAGCAGCTCCAGTGCCGCTTTCGCCTCCTCCTAAAACAACTATGTACTTGCTCATACCTATCGTATTTTTAAGGTTAGAATGGTAAATATAGCTAAGGCAATGCCTATAATCCAGAATCGGGTAACAATCTTAACTTCGTGCAAACCTTTCTTTTGGTAATGGTGGTGAAGGGGTGCCATTAAAAAGATGCGTCTGCCTTCGCCGTATTTTTTGCGGGTGTATTTAAAGTAGCTGGTTTGTAAGATAACCGATAAATTCTCCATCAAGAAAATGCCACACAAAATAGGAAGCAATAGCTCTTTGTGAATAAGAATGGCAAATACGCCAATAATACCCCCCAAAGCTAAGCTTCCGGTGTCGCCCATAAATACCTGTGCTGGGAAAGTGTTGTACCACAAGAAACCTACGGTAGCACCAATAAAGGCCGCTGCGTATACTACCAATTCTTGGCTATAGGGAATAAACATAATGTCTAAATAATCGGCAAAAAATACGTGGCTCGATACGTAGGCTAGTACCGCCAGTGCCACCCCAATGATACTGGAGGTGCCAGCTGCCAAGCCGTCCAACCCGTCCGTTAGGTTGGCCCCGTTAGAAGTGGCCATTACAATAAAGATGGTAAGCAGGATAAAGAATATCCACGCGAGCAAATCGGCATGTTCGCCTGCAAACGCAAAGATGTCGGCATAATCTAAATTGTGTCCCGAAAAGAAGGGGATGGTGGTTTGGGTAGATTTGATGGCTTTGGCCGATGGACTGATTTGGTCTAGATTGGTGTCTAGTTGTTCTAGTACCTCGCGGTTGCCTTCGTTAACGTGTTCTACTACCACCGATGCAGGACTGAAGAACAAGGTGCAACCTACAATTAAGCCTAGTATAATTTGTCCGGCTAGTTTCGCTTTTCCGGGGATACCCTCTTTGTTCTTTTTAAAGACCTTGATGTAATCGTCGCAAAAACCTAGTATGCCTAGCCAAACGGTGGTAAAGAGCATGAGGAGCAGGTATAGGTTGCCTAGTCTGCCAAATAGCAAGCAAGGAACCAAAATGGCTATTAAAATAATGATACCACCCATAGTAGGTGTGCCTTTTTTACTGTCTTGTCCGGCTAGCCCGAGCGAACGGATTTCTTCGCCAATTTGTTTCTTTTGCAAGTATTTAATAATGCGTTTGCCCACTATCATCGATAAAAATAGCGATGTGATAAGGGTGATAGCTGCCCTAAACGAGATGTAGTTAAACAAGCCTGCGCCAGGTAAGTCGAATGCAGCATCTAAATAGCGAAACAAATAGTACAACATATTTATAGGTCTTTTAATAGGTTTTCTAGTATTTTTTTGTCGTCAAAAGGATGTTTAACTCCTTCAATTTCTTGGTAATTTTCGTGTCCTTTACCGGCTACCAAAACAAGATCGCCCGCTTTGGCCAGTTTGCATGCTGTTTTGATGGCTTGCTCGCGGTTCTCGATGCAAATTACCTCGTTTTGTTCTTCTTTGCTCAATCCTTGCATCATGTCGTTTATGATGTCCTCTGGTTTTTCGTTTCGAGGATTGTCGGAGGTAATTACCAATTGTTGGCTGCCTTTGTAGGCTATTTTAGCCATTTCGGGACGTTTGCCTTTATCGCGGTTGCCGCCACAACCTATTACGGTAATGATGCGGCCTTTTTTGTTGATTTTTTTTAGGGTCTCTAGGGTGTTGGCTACAGCGTCGGGCGTATGGGCATAATCGACTACTGCAGTAACCCCGTTGTTGCCATAAATGGTTTCGAGACGACCTGCTACGGGTGCCAATGTACTCATTAAGCGTAAAATTTCGTCGGCTTGGCTGTGTAGCAAGAACGAGGCGCCGTAAACGGCTAGTAGGTTTTGTACGTTAAAGTCGCCTACCAACCTTACCGCTACTTCTTTGCCGTTGATGTGTAGCAGCATGCCTTCTAAACTTTCTTCCATCATCTTGCCTTTAAAGTCGGCAGGGCTTTTAACGGAATAAGAGTAAAAGTTGGCTTGGGTATTTTGCACCATGATTTTACCGTTTTTATCGTCAATGTTAACAACGGCAAAGGCATGGGGTGGTAAGGTGTCAAAGAATTTCTTTTTGGCATCAAGGTATCCTTGGAAGGTTTTGTGGTAGTCCAAGTGATCGCGTGTGATGTTAGAAAAAATAGCACCGTCAAAGCAGATGCCAGCAATGCGTTTTTGGTCTATGGCGTGCGAGCTTACTTCCATAAAGGCGTAGCGGCAACCGGCATCGGCCATTTGAGCTAATAAAGCTTGCAATTGTACCGCATCGGGTGTAGTGTGTGTGCTAGGAACGGCTATGTCGTCTATGTAATTGCACACGGTAGATAGCAATCCTACTTTGTGTCCTAGTTGGCGGAACAAACGATAAAGTAGGGTAGCGATGGTGGTTTTTCCGTTGGTACCTGTTACTCCTACCATGATCATTTTTTCGGAGGGATGGTTGTAAAAGGCAGCCGCGATGTTACCCAAAGCATCTTGGCTATCGGAGGTTACAATGTACGTTACCGCTGGGTCTAGTTCTGTGGGCAATGTTTCGCACACAATTACCTTTGCTCCTTGCTCAATGGCCTTGTTAATGTAGGTATGTCCATCGGTTTGGGTACCTTTGATGGCCACAAATAGACCGTTCGTTTCCACCAAACGGGAGTTGGAGGTAACGCCGCCTACGGTAGCGTTTTTAGGCCCAATTAGTTGGCTGTAGGATACGTATTCAAGTAGTTCGTGCAATTCTTTCATTGTTCACAAGTAAGGGTAATGGATGTAACGTTTTCAATAGGGGTTCCGGGTAAAACAGATTGCTCTTTAATGACTCCAGAACCTTTTATATCTACTTTTATTCCTTGATTCTCTAGTATGTATAAGGCACTTTCTAGGTCGTGTTCTTTTAAGTTGGGAATCGTGCCATTCATTTGTAAGTTTAGCTCGCTAATGCTAGAGTTGTGTTGAGTGGCTTTTTTTAGTTCCCAAGTACTGTTGGTAATGCTATCTTGACGTTGCATTTTCAGGATGTATGCTTTTTCTGCCACTTTTTTGTACACTTCGCCACAGATGCTTCCTGTGCCCCCTCTTTTGTGGTCGCGCGCATAGACAATGCAAGAATACATGGGTTTTTCTGCAGGGAAATAACCACAAAACGTAACTTGGTGACGGGTTTTACCTTCCTTATTTTTTTTGCTACCCCTTTCAAATACCTGTGCTGTGCCTGTTTTGCCGGCCGATTTAAATAAGGGAGACTGCATGTTGCGCGCCGTTCCGTATTTTACTACCCCCTCTAGGATTCCTCGCATTTGCCCCAATGTTTTGTCGGATGCAATTTTAGGGTTAATCACCTCTACCTCTGTGGTTTTGTATACCTTGCCATCTTTTAGTATTTTTTCGGTAAACAAAGGTTTTACCATTACCCCGTTATTGGCAATGGCGTTGTATAGCATTAGGGTATAAATGGGGGGCACTTGTGTTTCGTAACCAATTGACATCCAGGGTAGTGTAGTGCCGTACCAATCGCGTTTTCCGGGTGTTTTTAATTTTACACTACCGTGTCCAGGAATTTCCATCTTAATGGGCTTTGTAATGCCTAGTTTATGTACACCGTCTACAAATTTTTGTGGGTTTTTGACGTAATGTTCTACAATTAGGGCCGATACCCCTACGTTTGATGATTGATGCATAACGGTTGCTACCGATGCTACACCGAAGCCTTTGCCGTTGTGGTCGCGCATCCATCTGTCGGCAAACATCATTTTACCATCTTGTGTATCTACCATGGTGGTAGAGTCGATGTAACCGTCTTCCATGGCAACCAAAAACGAGATGGTTTTAAAGGTAGAACCGGGTTCTACTTGGTTGGCCATGGCAAAGTTTTTGGATTCGATGTATTGGTTCGAATGTTTGTCCCATTGTAAATTGGAGATGGCTTTGATTTTTCCGGTAGCGGTTTCCATTAGAATCACGCAACCTTGCTCGCTTTCGCTCCAGGTGAGTTGCTCGCGCAAAGCTTGTTCGGCTACCTCTTGTAGGTCGATGTTGATGGTACTCATTACGTCCATGCCATCTTCGGGCTCTTGGGTTACAATCAGCACGTTTTTGCCTGCCTTGCGGCGTTTGATGCCCAAACCGTCTTTGCCCCTTAAAAGGCTGTCGTATGCTAATTCAAGACCATTTTTACCCCTGCCCTCAATGCCGTAAACACCGCCAATGGTACGAGATGCCAACGAACCATATGGATGTTCTCTGCGGATGCGCTCTTTTACCGTAAAGCCGCCTTGTACAGCCCCTCTGTTCAGGATAGGGAACTCTTTTACCTCCATGTAATCGAGGTATGAGACGGGTTTGTTGTGCAACCTGAACTCCGATTTGCCGGCTCGGTAGGCTTGGCGTAGTTCTTTTTCGCGTTGTTTGGCATTTCCGCCAAACTTTTTGGTCAAGGCCTCTGCCAATTCGCCTACGTGTTCATCGAAATAGGTTTTACCTGTTTTTTTGTTGATAACACCCAGTGCTTCTACACGGGTGTCGAAATTCAAGAAATAGTAGGGAATTGAACTGGATAACAAGCGGCCATCGTCCGAAAGAATATTGCCACGTTTGGCAGCAATGGTGTCGGCTTGTGGAAAGTGGCGCTTTGATATTTTGCGCAATTCTTCGCCTTGAAAATATTGAATATCTACAATTTTGTAGATAATGGCGGCAAAACCAAGTGTAATGAGTGCATATAGTACAAAAAAACGGCGCACAAAAGGGGTGTTCTCTCCGGTAGGAAGAGATTTGTTCTTTTTAAATGTAGCTAGGACAAATACAATGATTACCAAAGCTACATAGAAGAATACCCATAAGTAAGGAAGCCATTTCATTGTTTGCTACTTTCTTCCGATTTTATTCGTACCCGATAAGCAGGAACGTTTTCTTCTATTAAGTTAAGTTGATGTTTGTCTACTAGGTCTTTAATCGTTCCAATGCGGCTAATTTGCAGCAATTTAGACTCGTTATAAACCGAGATGTATTTTTCGTTAACCAGCTCTTTTCTAAGCCTGTGTATTTCTTTGTAGCTTTGTTCGCAGATCATTCGATTGTTCATGTAAATGAACGATAAAATGATACCCAAAACAATTACGCCTATTTGTCGCGCAAAAAAATCCTTGCTAAAGATATCTCCGGTTAAGATTTCTTGTAAGAACGTGCCTATTTTATTGCGTTTGTTTTCTGACATACTTACAATTTTTCTGCGATGCGTAATTTGGCGCTTCTAGAGCGTGGGTTGGTGTTAATTTCGTCGTTGCTAGGTATAATAACTTGTCTGTTAATTAGTTTAAAGGGGGTGTTTACCTTTCCAAAAAAGTCTTTGTCTTGTTTGCCTTCAAAATTGCCGGTTTTAAGAAAGTTTTTTACCAACCTGTCTTCTAGCGAGTGGTAGGTAATTACGGCCAATCTGCCTCCTGGTTTTAAGACGGCTAGCGCCCCTTTTAGCATTTCTTTTAGCGCATCCATTTCTTGGTTTACTTCAATGCGCAATGCCTGAAAGAGCGGTGCCAATTGTTTTTTACTATCCCTGCCTAAGTAGGGTTGTAGCAAGTTGACCAATTGGAATATGCCGGTTATGGGTGCGTTGTTGCGCTCTTTTACCAATGCTTTGGCAATTTTTCTGGCTTGCGATATTTCGCCGTAATAGTAGAATACATCGGCCAAGGCTTCTTCCGAATAGGTGTTGATTACCTTTTCGGCGGTAAGGGAAGCCGATTGATTCATGCGCATGTCTAATTTTCCGTCAAAGCGAAAGGAAAAACCACGTTCTGCTTCGTCAAAGTGGTGCGACGATACGCCTAAGTCGGCCAAAATACCATCTACGCCCTCTACTTGGTAGTAGCGCATAAAGTTGGTAATGTACCTAAAGTTGGACCAAACAAACTGAAAATGTTCGTCGTTTGGAATATTTTGTTGGGCGTCTTTGTCTTGGTCAAAGCTAAACAAGCGTCCGCCGTCTGCTAGGTGACGAAGAATTTCGCGCGAGTGTCCACCACCACCAAAGGTTACGTCTACATAGGTGCCATTTGGCTGAATAGACAAGCCTTCAATGCTTTCGCGAAGTAGTACAGGTACGTGGTAGGTATTCATTGTTCGCTGTTATTTTTCGGGGGTATTGCGGGCGTTTTTCATCAGTTGCTCCATTTTGGATGCAAACAAATTGGCGTCGATAAAGGTATTTTCTACCTCGCCGGCGGGCCAAATCTCAATAACGGTATCGCGGCCAATAAATCGAATATTGGAAGCAATGCCCGTAGCGGTTAAATAGCGCTTAGGAATAAGCATGCGGCCGTTTTCTTCTAGTTCGATGCGATCTGCTTCTGCAACAAATTGACGAAAAATCATATCCTCTTCTCTTACCCAAGGATTGAGTTGCGCTCTAAGCTCGCTTATGGTGCTTTCCCAGGCTGCTTCGGGGTACAAAACAAGGCAGTTTTCAAATAGCCCTTTTCGTAGGTAAAATACCTTCTCGTCGCCCAAAAGGCGTCGAAAAGAAGCAGGAAGAAATGCCCGTCCTTTGGCATCTACTTTTGCGTCGCTATTTCCAATTAAAGAGGGTGTCATAATGGCTATTCTTATCGATGGTAAAAGTACTATCTTTTGCGACACTTTGCAACTTTTTTAGACACAAATCTCCACAAAGTTATTAACAATGTGTAGAGATGCTATTTAAACGGGCTTTTTGCTGATTTAAAGCGTGTTGCAGAAGAGGGTGGTGGAATGGGTGTTCTATTTTGTTATTGGGATAGTTTGTATTGTTGCTAATTTTTGTATATTTGCATAAATTTTGTTTAAGCAAATGACCGAGGTAACGCAAATAAACATTAAGGGCGAACTAACCAAACGCATGAAGAAGAAACCAAATGGATTGATGGTTAAAATAGCTCGTTGGTTTTTGATTGAAGATTGGGTGAACGAGCGTTTGCGTAAAATAGGCCCTGTTAAGGACCTTGATTTTATGGAGGGTACCCTAAAAAACTTGAACATAAAAGTGGAGGTGAAGGGGAAAGAGAATTTGCCCTTTAACGATGCTCGATTGTTGTTTGTGTGCAATCACCCTTTAGGAGGCATGGATGTATTGTCGGCTTGTTCGGCAGTACGAAGTGCGTGTCAAAAAGGGTTGCTTATTCCGGCCAACGATTTGTTGATGCAGTTAACCAGCATAAAAGATATGCTTATTCCGGTTAACAAAGTGGGGGGTCAGAGCAAGGATTTATTGGCCAAAGTAAATGCTGCTTATGCGTCCGATAAACAGGTGATGTTTTTTCCTTCTGGAAAAGTTTCGCGTAAGCATAAAGATGGTATTTACGACGATGCTTGGAAAAAGACGTTTGTGTCAAAAGCTGTTGAGTTTCAGAGAGATGTGGTGCCTATTAGAATTGATGCAAAGAATTCTCCTTTCTTTTACAGATTGGCAAAATTTAGAGCCAAATTGGGCATAAAACTGAACGTAGAAATGTTGTTGTTGGTAAGAGAAACCCGCAAACAATCCAATAAAACCATTACCGTAACCATCGGACAGCCTATTCCTTGGCAGCATTTTGATGCCTCTAAATCGGCCAATGATTGGGCGCAAGAAGTTAGAAAATTAGTCTATGAATTGTAATACCATGGAAGAAATCATTGCTCCTGTTGAGCGTGAGTTAATCAAAGCAGAATTAACACCCGATAAATTTTTGCGTCCCACCAACAAGGGGGGTAATTTGATTTATGTAACCACTGCCAAAGATTCTCCCCATATTATGCGCGAAATAGCACGTTTGCGTGAGTTGGCGTTCAGAATGGCTGGCGGGGGTAGTGGAAAATCCATGGACATGGATAATTTTGACTTGATGGATCGCCCCTATAAACAGCTGTTTGTGTGGGACCCTCAAAACGAAGAAATTATAGGCGGTTATCGCTACATTTTAGGCAAGGATGTAGACATATTAGAAAATGGTCAGCCTAACCTGATTACTTCGGAGATGTATCATTCGTCCGAAAAGTTTATCAAAGAATACTTGCCTTATACCTTGGAGTTGGGTCGTAGCTTTGTGCATCCCGATTATCAGGCGTCTAAAATGGGGGCTAAAAGCTTGTTTTCGCTCGATAATTTATGGGATGGATTGGGCGCCTTAACGGTGCTTTTGCCCGATGCAAAATATCTGTACGGCAAGGTAACGGTATACCCTCATTACAATGCAACAGCACGCGATTTAATCTTTGGTTTTATTAATAAGTATTTTCCTGATAACGAGAATCTTATCTCTCCAATTGATCCGTTTAAAATTGCTTATACTCCCGATCAAATAGATGCCATTTTTACGGCCGATACCTACAAAGAAAATTACAAAATCTTGAACAAAGAAGTACGTTCTTTGGGGGTAAATATTCCACCTTTGGTGAATGCTTACATGGGTCTGTCTCCTTGTATGCGTTCGTTTGGATTTGCAGTTTATCATGATTTTGGCAACCTTATTGAAATTGCCATTATGATTCCTGTAGACCAAATTTACGAGGAAAAATATACCCGTCATGTGGCCACTTTTTTAACCACTCACGAAGCTCCTTCTGTCTAAACTTTTAGTTGGTTTTAACATTTTTGCTTTATTATGACTATAATAAGGTGGGTTTTTTGCGTTTTTACTTGAAAATCTGCCAAAAAAACATAACTTTGTAGACTTGTCCTAAAAAGCAACTATGAAAAAATCAATTGTTCGAAAAATCGCCCTTTCGGCGTCTCTTTTTTGGGCGGCTCTTACTGCGCAAGCCGCTTATACGGTAGCTGTTTACGAAACTGCAAATCCTACCAACGTTAGGCATTTTGAGTTTGTATCTGCTGGTACCAATGTTACCAATCAATTAATAGCCAATATCGAGGCTCCGGCTGCGTTGGATGCTTGCTCTTTTTGGGTAGGCCAAGACAATGCGCAAGTGCCTGGTGTGTCGGTTGAGCAAACCCTTAGCTCGTTGATGAATGGGGTTTCTTGTTCGGGCACCTCGTTTAGCTTTACCATCTACGCAGGGGGTGCAGATGCTAACTACAAGCCAGAGAACTTTAAGTGTATCGACACTGCCGAGTATACCTACGGTATGGCTTGCTGGCCAGAACAACTAACGCTTCATTGCTCGGGTGGTGCGGCTTCGGCGGCTAATCATATCTTTACCAAAAATGGCAGTGTATGGACGTATCATTTTGAGGTAAACGATCCCAATTCTACTTTCAAATTGCTAAAGAGTCCCGATGGCGCTACTTGGAATTGGGATGAAGGACAATTAGGACACTCGCAATCGGGTACCCAACTTCAAGCAGGATCGGGTATTACGGTAGAGAACAATGGACAAGGAAATATTGCTTTGCAGCTTGCCGGTGTGCAAGCGGGCGATCAGGTAACACTTACCTTGCAAAAAAATGGCGCGGTGTATACCTTATCGGCCGAATACATGGCTAAACCCATTTTGGAAAATACCAGCCAAGTATGCGGCGTAAACCCTGTGGTATCTTGTAAGGTTAAAAACTACAATTCTGCCGTTTATACCTATACATACATTGTTAATGGAGGAACCGAAACACCGCTTGCCTCTGATGTTGTAGAGGTGCTTTATCCTACTCGTTTTACCGAATATAGCCTAGTAGTAGTGGCCTACAAAGATGGCTCGCGTGTTACCTCTGATGTGTTAGAAGTATTGGTACCTGCTAGGGTATCAGAACCGGTGTTGGTGGCCAATACAGCGGCTTGTGGTGCCGAAATTGGTTTTACCATTGCCAATTACAGTGCTTATGCTACGGGTGTAACGTTCCAAGTTCCTACGGGATATGTGCAAAATGGGTCCAAAATTTCGTTGGCAGGTGCTCCTGTAAACGGAACGACCTATACGCTGTCTGTTACAGCCGATGATGGTTGTACTACGGCAACAAGTGCTCCAGAGAGTCAGACTTACATGGCTGACCCTGCTCAACCTACCCTTCTCGCTAATTCGGTTTGTAATCAGTTGACATTTACAGTAGATCAGCCCGAGGCTACTTATCGCTATCAATGGATGATAGATAATGCACCGGTGACGCCTACAGGCAACTTGTATGCGGTTACCGGTAGTACACACGGTATGTTGCATACGGCTAAAGTATCGGCCTTTGCACCCAATGGATGTTCTGCAACTGGAACCCAAACGGGTACCTTTTATGCCACCCCCGATAAGCCTCAAATCACTACCAACGAGGGTTGTGGCAACGATGTGGTGTTCAAGCTTACCAACTACGATGCTACGGCAAAGTATAAATGGACCATTTCTACATCAACGGGTGTTACCCAAACGGTAGAACCTCAAAATGGTACCGATGAGTACAAAGTGGCTTCGCCTATAGAAGGCACTGTTTATACCATGCAAGTAACAGCATGGCGCGAAATGGCAGGTGGTGCCACTTGCTCGGTAATGTCGGATGCTGTGTCGCAACTATGTAAATTACAACCTGCTCCTCCTGTAGTAGCAACGCCCATTTATCAAGTATGTCAACAAGAAGGCACTCAATTGTGGGCCGACTTGGTGCGCGTATCAACCGGTAATACCTTGGTGTGGTACGATATGGCTGGTAATCGAATGCTGGTATCGTCGGATGTGTTCTCTTTTGACATGAACATTCCTACCAATGGCACTCCTATTCAATACCAAGTAGCACAACTGTCGGCCTACGGATGCGAAAGTGAAAAAGTGACAGTAGGGGTAAATGTGGTAGAAAAACCCCTGGCGATGGCAGGTGTAGATTTGGAAATTTGTTCGGCGTCAACAGGTGTTCGCTTGGCCGAAGGCGAGGTGGAAAATGCCAATATGGATTATGCATGGTCGCCTGCTAGTTATTTAGAAAATAGCCATGTGGCATCGCCCACATTGACACATCTCAATGTTAATACAGATGATGTAATTGAATTTACCCTTACGGTATCGAACAAGAACATGCCTTCTTGTAGAAGTACAGACCAAGTAAAGGTAAAAGTGTTGGCCTTGCCGCAAGTAACCGTTCAAGAAACTACTACGGGTATTATTGATGTGTGCGAAGGCAGTGCAATAGGGGTTACCATTGTTCCCGAAGCCGGTATTACTTACAACTGGATAGACCCCAATGGTGTGTTGGCTAGCAAAATGAGTACATCTGCTATTACGCATCCTATTGTGGCCGATCAAACCATTTCGATAACAGCAACTCGTCGTACAGAAAACACAGAATGTGTTAGCCAACCCAAAACCATTGAGTTCAAAAAAGTAGATTTGCCTGTATTCAGTGCCAGTGGTGGCAAGGGTGATAGATTGTCTGTTTGCGATGGCAAAACCATTCAATTGGGCGAGCAAGGCAATAATCAAACCGACTATCGTTGGGAAAGTCTTCCTGCAGGCAGATTGGATAGCCGTATTCCTAATCCTTACATTACGGTTACCGAAGATGTTACCTATATTGTAACCGCAACCCTTAAGCAAGCTCCTAATTGTTCTACCAGAAGTGAGGTGTATGTAGAGCGTGCGGCTTTGCCCACCCAATACACCTTGTCAGCAGAGGGTACCAATCTTTACTGCGAAGGGGGCACCGGGGTAACCTTGATGTTGAGCAGCTCGGATACATACGTAGAGTATGCCTTGTATCGTGGTGGAGTAGAAGTGCAAACTTGGCAAGCGGGTACTGGCGGTATTTTCCGTTGGACCAATGTGACATCGGGTATATATACCGTTAAAGCCCGTGTTATTAGCGCCAATCCCGATGAGCAATGTGCGCAAGACATGCTAGGTCAGGTGGAAGTGATAGAAAAACCAGCTCCCAATGTAACCGTTAGCAGTGTGGGCGACGTAACTTGTCCTGGTGACGAAACCGTGGTAAAATTGTCCTTTACCGGCGAACCTCGTTTCTATGCTAATATTTTGATTGACGGGGTGTTGCAAATTATTCAAACCGACGATAGAGAGTACGTATTCCCTTATACACCTCGTAATTATACCGATATCAAGGTGATTCAAGTAACCGATAAAAACTGCGATTTTGTGTATGCAGAAGAGAACCAGCCCACCTTATCGTTCGATATCGTCAATATGGAGGACTTTAAAATTCATTCGTCCGATTCACACGCCAAAATATGTCCCGGAAACTCTGTAACCTTGTCTATCAACCACGTTCCCTCTCCTGGTGATGATGTTGAGGTAAAATGGTCTACCAATGCTAGCGAGGTTTCGTCTATCCAAGTAGCACCCTCTGAAACAACCACTTATAAATTAGAGGTGCATACCAACAATGGGCGATGTGTCTTTACCGATAGCATTACCATTGCTGTGGCAGAGATAAACGATTTGTCGATAAATGGATTGGAAGATAAATTCTTCTGCTCTACCGAAACTGCTATCCCCATTACTGGTTCTCCTCAAGGGGGTGGATTCTCTTCCGATTATCCAGGCTTTGTAGACGGAGGATTCCTTTATCCCAATGTAGTAACTCAACAAGGTAGTACCGAAATTACCCTAACCTACGAGGTAAATAACGACGGTTGCGAACAAACCATTGAAGAGAAAGTGATTGTAGACTATGTGCCGAACAATGTTAATTGGTGGGTAACTCCTGTGGCACAAGAGCCCGACGTAAATACGTCGTATCGCTATTGTATGCCCGATCCGGACCAACCCGTTAAAAAACTAACCTTGCAAGGCTTCCCCATTCACCCCAATGGTTACTTTACCATTTTGAGTGCCGATAATACAGGTCAGCCCGATCCCGGTCCATACCAAGTAGCTGTTGTACCAAACGATGTAGAACGTTCTTTGTGGGATATTATTAATTTATCGAGTGGTGAGTATAAAATTATTTATACCGTTCCCGTAAATACCCAAATGGGTTGCGCGGCATCGTCCGATCCTAAAACCATTACTATCGACCCTGATTTTAGCGAAATTATTGATAACGAAAACATTTACTTGCGTAACAGCAAAGGACAAGTAACCAATGTGTTGTGCGAAAGCGATACAGAAGCTACCTTGTATGCCGATATTCAGGCTCCTGGTAAATATACGTTGAGTATGCCTGGTATGTTGGTATCGCAAGACCAAACCAAAAGTATTGCTACTATCAATCCTTCGGTAGTACAAGGACACAACGGTAACCACCGTGCCGTATTGACCATGGAAGACAACCACGGCTGTCCACACAAGTATTCGTTAGACTTTAAAATTACCAGTCCCGTTAACATTCACTCGTTTGGCTTGAGTAAACGTGACTTCTGTTCGTACGACGAAGATGAACCCATCCAGATTACCTCCGAAAGAGAAACCGATGGTACCATTAGTGTTTATCGTAAAAAGGCAGACGGAACCGAAGAGTTAGTGGACGCAATGGTGCCTAAAACAGCTCCTCCTTACTTCAGTCCTAAGTCGTGGGGTGCAGGCGAATACCGCATTGAGTATACCTATACTGATATTGATGGTGTGTGCGAAGCTACTGAGTCGACCACTGTATTTGTGCACGAGCCTCCTACCATTAATCTAAACCTATTAGAAGATTATTGTAAAGGTGAACAAATAGAACTTAAAGCAACCCCCGATGGTGGTTATTACGAAACCTCTGCTCCCGATGGAACCATCTTGTTTAGTCATTTTGATACCGATAAAGTTGCCGTTGGTTTGTACACCATATCGTATACTGTAAGAAACGATAAGGGTTGTGAAAGTAAGGATTCTATTGAAGTGGAAATTCACGGCACCGAAAATATGAACATTTTTGGCTTTAACGACAGCCGCAAATATTGTTCTCCTTCGGGTAGCATAACCATCAGTGGTTTCCCCACCGAGAATGGCGAAGGTTCGTTTACGGGTCCTGCCTTCTTAACCAACAGCACTACCCAAGAAGGGTATGCTACGTTAGACTTGACCCAAGCCGACTTTAATACATCGTACGATGTAACCTATCATTACGTAGAAACCTACACCGACCAATTTGGTGTGGACCAAACCTGTGAATCGACCACTTCGGAACGCTTTACGGTAATTAACGAAGCCATCGATTTTCATGGTATCGACGAAAATATGACCGTTTGTGGTTACGAAACCGTATGGCCATTGCGTGCCAATAAGACCGAAAACGTGCGTTTTGAAATGATCCCTGCATCGGCATCGGATGCCTTGAGAGACAACGGCGATGGAACCGCCGAATTGTATCCTAACTTGTTGCCCGAAGATGCTATTTATGCAGTTACTGCCTACTATAGCTACATTGAAAACGGTGTAGAGATTTGTTCGAGCACAAGAACCAAATCCTTTACCATTGCTAACATTGCGCAAGTGGCCGATGTTACCTTGTTCTGCGACGGTGGCGAAAATGCGGTTCGACTCAAGAATGTAGAATCGACCGTAGAATACGAACTTACCGTAAACGGTGTGCCTTTTGCTCGTCTATCGGGTGCCGACCAAACCCCAGAGGGTAACCTAGACTTCCCTGCCATTGCGTTGAGCCAAGCACACATTCAAGTGGCAGGTTACGAAGCCGGTTGTAAGGTGGCCATGTCGAAAGAATTAACCATTGCACGCTTAAAAATTGATTCGTTAGTAGTAAAAGACATTACCTGTGCCGGCGAATTAGACGGAAAGGCGCAAGCGTACATCAGTGGTGGTAGCTTACCTTATAATCATAGCTTTACCGATGCCAATGGCAATAGCTTTACTGATTCGTTTATCCAAGGACGACCAGCAGGAGCATTTACTTATTCGGTGAAAGACGATATTGGTTGTGAACGTACTGCAACCTTTAGCATTACTACACCTACTGCATTGGATGCCAATATTTACTTTACCAATCCAAAATGTGATGGCGGTATTACTGGCTCGGTACGTGTAGAGCCTGTTAGTGGATCGGGTAGTGCTCCTTATACCTACAAGTGGTACGATATGCGCGATTTAAGTACCGTAATAGCCGAAACGGCCGCCATAGAAGAACTAACTAGCGGACAGTATCGTTGCATTATTACCGATAAAAATGGCTGTAGCATTTCGCGCGAAGCAAGTATCAAAGCTCCAGCGCCTTTGAATATAACGTTGGTAGAAAAACAAGACGTTGCTATTACCGGAGAAGCAACTGGCTTTATTGAGGTAAAAACTCATGGTGGTAATCCTGATTATACTTACACATGGGTAGGTAATAGCTATCCTGCTGGTTATACTACCACCGAGGCTCGTTTAGAAAACCTATTGGCAGGTATGTATCATATCAATGTAACCGATGAACGTGGTTGTACAGATTTGATTACCGTAGAGTTAACACAACCTACCTTAATTGTATTGGATGCCAAGGTTACACCAGTAAGTTGTTCTGGTAAAAATGACGGTGCTATCCAAATGACCGTATCGGGTGGCGAATGGCCATACCAATTGATAGAGTGGAGTTGGGTAGACGAAAACGGCGTACCACAAACCTCTACCAACCAAAGCTTGACCGGTTTGAAAGCTGGTTTCTATACCTTCAAAGTAAAAGATGCCAAAGGCAATTCTGCCGAAATGATCTATCAAGTAGAAGAACCTTTACTATTAGAAGTAATAGAAGATGCTTCTACTGTATTAGCTGTACCTTGCTATGGTGCCGAAACGGCTAAAATGCGTGTTGTAGTAGGTGGCGGTACAGCACCCTATGCAATTACCTGGCCCAATGTTCCTGCCGATAACGTATCGGACGATGAAAAAGAAGCCTTCAACTTGGGCAAAGGTAGCTATACCGTTTATATTAAAGATGCCAATGGTTGCGAAACCCAACTTACCCGCGAGGTGACCCAACCCGATGCCCCAATGGCGTGGGTGAAAGCCGAAGTGGTGGCCGAAAATGCATGCGCCGGCGATAACAACGGCAAAATAGAAGTGGAAGTAACAGGTGGTACCCCAGATTATAGCTATGAATGGTCGGGCGTGGGTATTGTCAACGCAAACGACCAAAACCAAGAGCAACTTGTTTCTGGCAATTATCATTTGGTGGTAACCGATGCAACTGGCGAATGTACGCTAGAAAAAGACTTTGTTGTTCAAAAAAGAGAAACCTTGCAAGTAGAGGCATTGGGAACCCATGTTACCTGCCACGGTGCAAACAACGCTACCCTTACCGCTAAGGTGTTGGGCGGTGTGCCAGAATACCAATGCAAGTGGACCGATGCCGACGGAAATGTTTACACCGGTGCAATGCTTAGTGGCAAATCGGCAAGTACTTATAATTTAGAGGTAACCGATGCGGCTGGTTGCGTGGGCAATAGCTCTATTACCATTACCGAACCAACCGCCTTGCAAATAACCACTACTGTAAAAGATATTACCTGTCACGATGCCAACAATGGTGAGGTGTCTGTTACAGCAACAGGTGGAACTGCCGATTATACCTACAAATGGGAAAAATTAGGCAGTACCCAAGAGTATCCAAGTGTAACCTTGTTGACTCATTTGGATGCAGGCGATTATCGTGTTACCGTAACCGATGCCAATAATTGTTCCATTCAATTGGAAACCCCATTGATTATTACCAATCCCGAAGCCCTTACCCTTACCTACGAAGTGCAAAGAGTAGCAATAAAAGGAGATGCTACGGGTGCGATTAAGTTGAACGTACAAGGCGGAACAGGAGTCTACACCTACTATTGGTCATCAGGTCCTAGCATTACCGATGCCAACAATGATTTGTCAGAAATAACCCAACTGTTGGCAGGTAATTATACCGTTATGGTGAAAGACGAAAAAGGCTGTGAAGTATCGGCTGTAATCAATGTGCCACAAAACGAAGATATTGTTATCACCGCTCAGGTAACTCCTATTAGCTGCCATGGTCAAAGTACCGGTCGTATTGAGATTACTGGCATTGAAGGTGGTGATGGTAACTACACTTACGAATGGACATCGCTACATACAGCCTTTACATCGACCGATAAAAACCTAGCTGGTTTGGCACCCGATGAATACTACTTAACAGTAACCGACGGTGCAGGTGCAACTGCTACGGCTAATTATGAGTTGGTTGACCCACAAGAGATAGTGATTTCTACCATCGATATTTACTCGCAATTAGCAGTAAGTTGCTATGGAAAGAAAGATGCCTCTATTCGCATTGACGTTGAGGGAGGAGCCACACCATACCAAATTACCTGGAGCAATCCTAATATGGTAGCACAACCTACCGACCCTATGTTGGCAGAAGGTTTAAAAGAGGGTGACTACCAAATTACCGTTGTAGATGCGTTGGGTTGCGAAAAAACACATCAACAACATATCTCAGGGCCTACCGCACCGCTTGCCATTGTTCCTACCATTACCAATAACAAGTGTTATGGCGAAACCATGGGGGCTATCGATATAGCGGTATCGGGTGGAACACCAGGATACACCTTTGCTTGGTCGGGCGGTTTGGGATTGGTACCCGATGCCGAAGACCAAACAACCTTGCACAGTGGCGAAACCTACCGTGTAGAAGTTACCGATGCCAACGGATGCAAAGAACAGGGCGTATATACCTTAGATGCACTTACCCCAGTACAATTTGACGTATTTAAAGAAGACGTTAGCTGTTATGGCGAAAAAACAGGTAAGGTATGGGCCACCGAACCAATGGGTGGAACCGGCAATTTTGTGTATCGTTGGAAAAACGAGGACGGAAGCATCAACGTATCGCAGTTAACATTAGAACCTGTTATTGCAGGTAAATATACGTTCTCAGTAACCGACGGTAACGGATGTTTCTTGGAAAAAACCGTCGATGTAGCGCAACCTGCCCACCCACTTACTGTAACCATTGAAGGCGACAAAGTGTTGTGTACAGGTACGGCTAATGGTACGCTATATGCCAATGTTCCTCATCAAGAAGCCGATAGAAATTACAGTTATGTATGGTATAAAGACGATGTAGAACATGCACGTGGAACGGCTCAACTATCCAACCAAGGTGGTGGCAACTATCGCGTGGTAGTAACCGATAGCAAAAACTGTCCAGCTTCAGCCTCTACGACGGTTAATAGCTCGCCTCCGATGAACATCAACATTGATGTTACACACGTAGAGGTGCAAGGAGATGCCTCGGGTGCTATTAACGTAGAGGTATCGGGTGGTACTCCCGAAATTAAATATACATGGACAAGCGATAATATAGACATCAATCATAAACACGATCAAGACCAAAGTGGTTTGGTGGCAGATGCTTACGAGTTGATGGTAACCGATTTGTATGGTTGTAAAATTGATACGCTTATTTATGTAAAACAGCCCGAGTCAATGCAAGTTAACTCTGCTATTAGGAACATTGAATGTTATGGTCAGCAAGGTTCGATAGAGTTGCGTGTACAAGGCGGTAAACAGCCCTACACGGCTGAATGGATAGGTCCTGATGGCAATCCATATCCATCTACCGAATTGAATATTTATGGATTGAATCCTGGCCGATACGAAGTTACTATTTACGACAGCGGACGCAACAATAAGGTAGGTCCATTGGTATACAACATTGCCGAAAAAACAGCCGTAGAGGTTGCTATGTTGCAGTCGAGTGTAACCAATATACCTTGTTATGGTCAAGAAGAGCGTGGTAGCGTTGCTATCCAGGTAATGGGCGGTACCGAACCATACAGTGTAAAATGGTTGGGTAATGGAATGACCGAGGACCACAACAATAAATTTGCCGTATCGGGTCTAGAAGTTGGTTTGTATAAAGTAGAAGTAACCGACCGCAACGGTTGTACACCCGCTCAAGACTTAGAGTTTGAGATTACCGAAAACGGACCTCTTGAATTGGAGGCTGAAATAGAAAATAATACCTGTCATGGAGTGAATGCAGGTTCTATTAAAGTAACTGCTACGGGCGAAGGAACACTTTCGTATC
>JAZRBL010000116.1:0-6286 GCA_045635045.1 Candidatus Enterocola sp.
TAAAACTGAAAGTGGATAAAACTAAATGCAAAGGCAGTGACCCAAACCGCAAGGTGGGCATTGCCTGTTTTGTTTTCTATCCCTTTTTGCATGCCCCCTCTAAACAAAAACTCCTCGCCAATGGCAGGTATCAATGCCATTACAACCAATGCTATCATCGTGCTACTCATCCCATCTCCCTGCATCATTGTAAGGGTGATATCGTTGGCGGCATTTTCAAGGCTGCGCATAAATTCTTCAAGCACCTGTAGCGATGCAGGTAGCTGAATGCTATCGTTCCAAAGAGCAGTAATGCTTACCATGGGCGAAAGTACCGCCATGCCAATCAGTGCCAATAAGTACAACCAAAAGCTTCCACAGTGGTGAAGGTTGAGGTAACGCACAGGTTGTTTAGAGATAAGGTACACATACAACCATCCACCCCCTATAAAAGTAAGGATAGACTGAACAGCTTGAACCCATAGCAAGGAAGAAGTGCTAGATGCCTGTAGGTCTACGCCCATAACCAAGCTAAGCAAGACACAAATAACGCTCGACATCAACATTAAAAAGAACGGAATCCCCAACAGCAAAGCCGTTTTGGTGTACCATTTACTATCTGCAAATAATCCTTTCAGTTGTATCATAGTTGTTCTATTGTGCTAGTGGTAGATTGTACGTTTAGTTGGGTGCTAGCGCCTATTATTAGCGGATAATTTTGGTCTACATGCCCAAAGGGTGCATTCATGCAAACAGGGTAGTGGTAATCTTTTACTGCTTCGGCTATGATGCCATAGGCACCCTCGGCAAAGCTTGTATCGGGCTCTATGTCCGAGAACTGCCCTACAATTAGCCCGCTTATTTGTTCCAACAACCCACTTAGGCGTAGGTTTTGCATCATGCGATCGATGTGGTAAAGCGGTTCGCACAAATCTTCTATTAGTAAAATATTGCCCGATGCTTTTAGGTCGATGGGCGTGCTACGCAATCCGTATAGCACCGATAGGTTGCCACCAATGAGTTGGCCACTAGCAACGCCCTCTCTGTTTAGAGGGTGTGATGCGACTTGATATGCAGGCAGCTCGCCAAAAAGCAGTCTTCGCAATTGCTCGCTGGGTGCTTGCTCTTGGCAAATTTGTTTGGCCATGATGCTGTGTATCGACTCCATGCCTACGGCAGATAAGGCGCCATGTAATACAGTAATATCGCTAAAACCCATGAGCCATTTGGGATACCTTACCAGTGGAGCTAGGTTTATCTTATCAATAATGCGAGCCAACCCATATCCCCCTCTTAGGCAAAGAATAGCCGCTATGTCGGTTTGGTCAATGGCCCACTGCAAATCGGCGGCGCGCTCTGCATCGGTTGCCGAAAATCGGTGGTATTTGCCCCGGGCATGTTGGCCAACGATTACTTGCAATCCCCATTTTTCGAGTGTTTGAATAGCGCCGTCTATCCATACGGCATCTACTGCTCCCGATGGAGCAACCAGGGCAATTTTACTGCCAACTTGTAAAAAGGGTGGACGTATCATGGCTTTATTTTTTAGGGTGCATGCTTACCAAGGGAATAATCATTTCTTCGAGCGATATACCCCCGTGTTGGAATGTATCTTTGTAATAGCTAACGTAATAATTATAGTTGTTAGGGTAGGCAATAAAGTCGTCGCACTCGGCAAAAATATAGGTAGAGCTGAGGTTGGGGGTAGGCAAAAAGCAAGTCTCTGGGTTTGTAAGTGCCAGCACTTGTTTTTTGTCGTACGCTAGGTTTTTACCCACCTTGTAACGTAGGTTGACGTTGGTGTTTTTATCGCCAATAACCTTAATGGGGTTTTTAACGCGAATGCTGCCGTGGTCGGTGGCCAAAACAATGTGAACGTCTTGCTCGGCTAAAATGCGAAAAAACTCGGCAATAGACGAGTGCTTAAACCACGACAGTACCAAAGAGCGGTAAGCCGCCTCGTCGGGCGCCAGTTCGCGGAACAATTTTACCTCGGTACGGGCGTGCGATAGCATATCGACAAAGTTAAACACCACTACATTGAGCGGGTTTTGGAGCAATTGTTTTAGGCTTTCGTTTAGTTTTTCGCCTGCTCCGTTGGTGTTAATTTTGTGGTATGTAAAAGCGTATTTCTTTCTAAAACGATCCAGCTGGGTTTGAATAAGCGCCTCTTCGTTCAGGTTTTTGCCTTCGTCTTCTTCTTCGTCTACCCACAAATGAGGGTACATTTTTCTAATTTGCGAGGGCATGAGTCCCGAAAAAATAGCGTTGCGCGAGTATTGCGTAGCCGTGGGCAGGATGCTGTAAAACGTATCGTCGCAGTCAAACTGGTACAGCGATGCCAACTCTTGTTGCATCACTTTCCAGTGGTCTAATCGGAGGTTATCGATGAGTACAAAAAATACCTTTTTGCCCTGATCTAGCAAGGGGAATACTTTGTTTTTAAACAAATCGGGGCTCATCATGGGCCTATTTTCGGTATCTTTCCACCAGTTTTCGTAGTTCTTTTTAATAAAGCGGGTAAACAGGTTGTTGGCCTCCGACTTTTGCATTTGCAGCATTTCGTTCATCGAACTGCCGGTCTGTTCCAATTCCATTTCCCAAAAAACAAGGTGGTTGTATACGTTTTTCCAGCTGTCGGCATCCATAGAGTCGTTAATTTGTGAGCTGATGCGCATAAACTCCATTTGGTAGTTGCTGGTGGTTTTTTGCGATATAATTTCGCTGGCCTGCAACACCTTTTTAATGGTCATGATAATTTGGTTGGGGTTAACCGGTTTTATCAGGTAGTCGGCAATTTTTTGACCAATGGCTTGGTCCATGATGTCTTCTTCTTCGCTTTTGGTAATCATAATAACCGGTAGCGAAGGTTGCATCTTTTTTATTTCGAGCAGTGCCTCTAAGCCGCTAATGCCAGGCATGTTTTCGTCCAAAAAGACCAAATCATATTTGCTAGTTTGGCTGGCAGAGATGGCTTCTTTGCCGTTGTTTACAGCCGTAACCTCGTATCCTTTGCCCTCTAGGAAAAGGATGTGTGGCTTTAGTAGCTCAATTTCGTCGTCGGCCCAAAGTATTTTAATCTTGTTCATATCACAAAAATACGATATAAACTTACAAGTTGTTTATTGTTTAACGTTTATTGTTTTTTTTGTATAAGGAGTAACACGGAACCTGTTAACATGGGTATAACGTAGTTAATAAGCCATACGCTAATGGCAGCTAGGGCAACGCCTACGGTATTAGAGGTAAAGGTACCTATTAGGGCTATGCCAATAGAGCCTCTAATGCCCATTTCGGCAAAGGCAATGGATGGGGTAATAGAAACCGCTAAATAGGTAATGGGTATAAGCAGTAGGGCGGTAAGCGTGTCTATTGGCACATCAAAAAAACGCAGCATAAAAAAGTACTGCAGGCAGTAAACACCGTAGCGTAGCAGGCTGTAAAGGGTTACTTGTAGCAGAGTGGGGTACGATACACTTAGCGCCGCTTTTAGGTAGGGTATAGCGCTTTTAAGCAGGTTGGTAAACCACGAAAAGCGCAACAAGCCACTGCGCATATCGTATACAAATTGCCAAAATGGAGTAAACTGCCTTGTAACTACGCATTTCCCCCAACTGGGTAAGGTAAAATAGCAAAGGCTTAGTAGGCCTAGTAGCACACCTCCAACCATTTGGCAGATATCTACAGTAGATACGTTGGTGCCAAGGTGAAGGCTTAAAAAGCCAGTGGATGCTACTACACCGTACACCAGCGAGGCAAAAGTTTGCCCCATAACGCCCACCATCATTAGGGCAATGCCTTGGCTACGCTTGCCATCGGGCAATAAAATAGAGCGACCTACGGGTTCGCCTATGCGGTTAGGGGTAAAAAATCCAGCCGTAATGCCAATTAAAATGCTTTTGATGCTCCACCAAAGGCTACTGGGATGCAAGTGCCTTAACAGAGCCTGCCATTTTAGCCCTTCAAGCCCCCAATTTAGGGCAATAAACAATAGGGCAGCCATTAAAAATAGGCAACGTTCCAAACCAATGTGGCTAAAACTTTGGGCAAACTGCTGGTAATATTCAAAATGAGCCAATGTATAAGCTAAGTAACCGTATGCGCACAGCATAATCATTACCTTGATAGCTGTAAAGTACTTGTCGAACCACCCTTTTTGCATCGCTTGCCTATTTACTGCTTTTAAACGAATAGTATTTTTGAAGCAAGAAACTTACCAAAGTGGTAATAACCGTGGTAATCATTTTAGAGGGAGTAGGGTAAATGCCCATAAGTTCTACCAAACATTTCATGCTGACGTAGGCCAAGCACCAATTGCAACACAAGATACCTGCGTAGCGAAAAATCTGCTGGGTGGTTTGTAGAGTAGAATGCTTAAAAGTAATGTACTTTGAAAAGCAAAAACCAATAAAAAAGGTAATGGGAGTAACCAAAATAAGACTGGCAATGTGGGGCGATACCACCACAAAGCCCAAGTCAATGAATTGCTTTTGTACCACAAAATTGTGTATCAAAAAATACAGCACCCAATCGGAGCAGGTATTGATGGTACCACAAGCCAAATAGTAGTACATTTCTTTGCTTAGCCACCGTTTAAACAAGGGGTAAAACAAGTTGAGTAAATATGTAATGGCTCTAATCAATGGTTTCGGCTAAAATGATTATCTTTGTGTGGTTTTCGATGCCACGAAGATACAATAAAAATACCATACGATGTACGTAAAACCCAAAAAACAATTAGGACAGCACTTTTTAACCGATATGGGCATTGCCAAGCGCATTGCCGATACCCTGCCCAACGAAGGTCCTTACAAGGTGCTAGAAATAGGCCCTGGAACCGGGGTGCTTACGCAGTTTTTGTTGGAGCGCAACCCCATCGATTTGCGCGTTATTGAGATAGATACCGAGTCGGTAGCGTATTTGAACCAAAACTTTAAGGCGTTAGCGGGTAACATCATAGCCGACGACTTTTTGCGTTACGATGTGCCCTCTATTTTTGGTGGCGAGCCTTTTGCGCTTATCGGCAACTATCCTTACAACATATCGAGCCAAATCTTTTTCAAGGCATTAGACCACAAAGAGCAAATTCCTTTTATTAGTGGCATGTTGCAAAAAGAAGTGGCAGAGCGTTTGGCTTCTAAACCCGGCAAAAAGGCCTACGGTATTTTAAGCGTGCTACTGCAAGCCTACTACGATATTGAGTACCTATTTACCGTTCCCCCTTCGGTGTTCAATCCACCACCCAAAGTGCAATCGGCGGTTATCAAAATGGTGCGCAACAACGTAACCTCGCTTCCTTGTAACGAGGTGTTGTTCAAGCAAGTGGTAAAAACCACCTTTAACCAACGTCGCAAAACCATTCGCAACTCCATAAAACCCCTATTGGGCGGCGATTTTGACAAAGCAGGAACTCCCTTGCTAGACAAACGCCCCGAACAACTCAGCGTAGCAGAGTTTGTAGAGCTAACCAGTTGGGTAGAGTCACAACACACAAAGAGCGGTGCTTAAGCATCGCTCTTTGTGTGTCTGTATCCTACTTCCAAAGCCAATTTACATGCTTAGGGAGTTCCATTTTATCATCCTATTTTGAGGGATATTGTTGCTCCACCAAGCCATTCTCCCCATATATTTGCAAATAAATCTTCGTTATGTTTTGTTAGAACTATTAAATATGATAATACTCAAGCTTAACAAACAAGCAAAGCAACATGTAGATGTAATGTTCATTAATCTTTTTATGGTTAATATTTCGCATATACTAGACGTTTGAGTCAGTAAATATGTTACAAAATTGAATAACACAAAACAAAGTGGTATCGCAATTGCCAATTTTATGGCATATATGGCAATTGGTATTTGTAAAAGTTGCTTAAGGGGGATTATATCTTTATTACTCAATAAATAGCATATTGCAGTGAATAGTAATATAGAAAGATATAGAGAGTAAAATAATGTATAATATTTAAGATAATTTATATCGCAGAAGCTATCATTGTTATGTGGTAAAACTATCATCTCTTTAAATAAAAATAGTGTTGTAACTATATAAAGTAGCACACATTGTTTGTAAGATGGTTTAAAGATAATAGAATGTAAAAATACAATGATTACAAACATTACAGTAAAGGTGTAATCATGAATAGTACAATTGTCATAGCAGAATCCTAATAACCATGTAAATAACACAACTAAAGCAGAATGAACGAGGGCAATTAATAATCTTTTGCAGATATTTAATGTCCTATTGGTATTTATATCTACAAAATAATTATATATGGTGTTATAATTAACTACGACGTAAAAAAAA
>JAZRBL010000117.1:0-2900 GCA_045635045.1 Candidatus Enterocola sp.
GACACGCCGACTACGTTAAAAACATGGTAACTGGTGCTGCTCAAATGGACGGTGCTATCATCGTAGTAGCTGCTACTGATGGTCCTATGCCTCAAACTCGTGAACACATCCTTTTGGCTCGCCAAGTAAACGTTCCTCGTTTGGTTGTATTCATGAACAAATGCGACATGGTTGACGACGCTGAAATGTTGGAATTGGTAGAAATGGAAATGCGTGAATTGCTTTCATTCTATGAATTCGACGGCGACAACACTCCTATCATCCAAGGTTCTGCTCTAGGTGCATTGAACGGTCTACCTGAATGGGAAGAAAAAGTAATGGAATTGATGGACGCAGTTGACCAATGGATCGAATTGCCTCCTCGTGCAATCGACAAACCATTCTTGATGCCTGTTGAAGACGTATTCTCAATCACTGGTCGTGGTACTGTAGCAACTGGTCGTATCGAAACTGGTATCATCAAAGTTGGTGACGAAGTTCAAATCATCGGTCTTGGTGCTGAAGGTATGAAATCTGTAGTAACTGGCGTTGAAATGTTCCGTAAATTGTTGGATCAAGGTGAAGCTGGTGACAACGTAGGTCTATTGCTTCGTGGTATCGACAAAAACGAAATCAAACGTGGTATGGTTATCGCTCACCCAGGTCAAGTAACTCCTCACAGCAAATTCAAAGCTTCTGTGTATATCTTGAAAAAAGAAGAAGGTGGTCGTCACACTCCATTCCACAACAAATATCGTCCTCAATTCTATATCCGTACCTTGGACGTAACTGGTGAAATCACCCTACCAGAAGGTCGCGAAATGGTAATGCCTGGCGATAACTTGGAAATCTCTGTAGAATTGATCTACCCAGTAGCTTGCAACGTAGGTCTACGTTTCGCTATCCGCGAAGGTGGTCGTACCGTAGGTTCTGGTCAAATTACCGAAATTTTCGAATAATTACCAATTATAACTAGCAAAGGTTCACCATTAGGTGGACCTTTGTACACACGGGTCTAGCTCAGTTGGTAGAGCATCGGTCTCCAAAACCGAGTGTCGGGAGTTCGAGTCTCTCGACCCGTGCTAATTAAAAAAAATAACAAACCATGAAGTTTGTAAACTACATTAAAGAATCTTACAACGAACTTAAACATAAAGTTTCTTGGCCTACCACAAAGGAACTTACCAATAGCGCAGTGATCGTTCTCATTGCTTCCGTTATTATGTCACTTGTTATTGGTCTAGTTGACTTAGGTTTCGAGAATATGATGAAGTTTATTTACGGTTTTATTAGCTAACACGAAGAGTTATGTCAGTTACAGAAAAAAAATGGTATGTTCTTCGTGCAATCAGCGGGAAAGAAAACAAAGTGAAAGAATACATTGATGCTGAGATTAAAAACAATCCCATCTACCAAGGTAAAGTTTCACAAGTTCTTATTCCTACTGAAAAGGTATATCAAATGCGCGGCAATAAACGTATTGTAAAGGAAAGAAGTTATCTTCCTGGATACGTACTTATTGAAACCGTTCTTGCAGGCGATGTAATGCACGAATTACGCAATGTACCAAATGTAATTGGTTTCTTAGGTGGCAGCAATAGCGCTAACATTACTCCCCTTCGCCAATCAGAGGTAAATCGTATTTTAGGTACGGTAGACCAATTGCAAGAAGCAGAAGAAGAAATGCTAGTTCCATTCTGCGTAGGTGAAACCGTTAAGATCATCGCTGGTCCATTCAATGATTTTACTGGAACCATCGAAGAAGTAAACGAATCACAAAAGAAACTAAAAGTCAGGGTTATGATTTTCGGACGGAAAACTCCGCTCGAATTGAGCTTTATGCAAGTTGAAAAAGGACAATAAAGGTTACGCTCAGTTGTCCTATTTCACCATTTATTTATTAATTAAAAGTATTTGATAACATGGCAAAAGAAGTTGCTGGACAAATCAAATTGCAAGTAAAAGGCGGTGCTGCAAATCCGTCTCCTCCAATTGGTCCTGCCTTGGGTTCCAAGGGTATCAATATCATGGAGTTTTGCAAACAATTTAATGCCAGGACCCAAGACAAAGCAGGAAAAATCTTGCCAGTGGTCATTACCTATTATTCGGACAAATCGTTCGATTTTATCATTAAAACTCCTCCGGTAGCCATTCAATTGCTTGAAATTAGCAAGCAAAAAAGTGGTTCAGCACAACCAAATCGTAAAAAAATTGCAGAGATTACTTGGGAACAAGTTAAAGCTATTGCAACCGACAAAATGCCTGATTTGAACTGCTTTACCGTAGAAGCTGCAATGCGTATGGTAGCTGGTACTGCAAGAAGCTTGGGTATTACCGTAAAAGGCGAATTCCCTAGTGAAAATTAATAACCCTTCAATTTTAAGACATGAGTAAACTAACAAAAAATCAAAAGTTGGCTGCTGGTAAAGTTGAAGTAGGTAAAAACTATTCACTTGCAGAAGCCGCTCAATTAGTAAAAGATATTACCTTTACTAAATTTGACGCATCTGTTGACATTGACGTACGTTTAGGTGTAGACCCTCGTAAGAGCAACCAAATGGTTCGTGGCGTAGTTTCACTACCTAACGGAACAGGTAAAACCGTACGCGTGTTGGCTCTATGTACACCTGACAAAGAAGCTGAAGCAAAAGCTGCTGGCGCTGACTTTGTAGGTCTTGACGAATACATCGAAAAGATCAAAGGTGGTTGGACAGACGTGGATGTAATTATCACTATGAAGTCGGAGGCCAAGCGGTCTTAGGAAGACAAGGATTTGGTTCAACCCCTTGGCTCACAGAACGACATGGCTACGATCCGACTTAGCTGATGCTAAGGCTGCAGGAGCTGACTATGTTGGTCTTGATGAATACATCGAAAAGATCAAAGGTGGTTGGACAGACGTGGATGTAATTATCACTATG
>JAZRBL010000118.1:0-9092 GCA_045635045.1 Candidatus Enterocola sp.
ACATGGCTACGATCCGACTTCGTTTAAAGAAACCATTGGAACCTCACTTTTACGATATAGTTACGAAGACCACATGATTATGAGTTCTTCGTACGGCATCTCGTATTCGGGACAAACCTCCAAAAACAAAGACACCTACAACATTCGCGCCTCTGCCGAAATTGGCGGCAACTTATTGTATGGCATTTGTGCCGCTGCCGGCGCCACACAAGACGAAAATGGTTCTTACTTACTAGGCAACATTCCTTTCTCTCAGTACGCCAAAGTAGATGCCTCGTTTAGCTACAACCAAATTGTAGACGAAAAAAACTCCATTGTTTACCACGCAGGATTTGGCATTGGGGTACCTTACCTCAACTCCAGTATTTTGCCCTTTGAGAAACGCTACTACGGTGGTGGAGCCAACAGCGTAAGAGGTTGGTCGGCACGTTCACTAGGTCCTGGTTCATATAACGCAGGTACCGATATCGACTACATGAAACAATCGGGCGATATTAACCTCAACCTAAACGTAGAATACCGTACCAAACTGGTTTGGTTATTAGAATTAGCCGCCTTTATTGACGCAGGTAATATTTGGACATTGGCCGACGAGGGGCAAGTTGGAGGACAATTCAAATGGGATCAGTTCTATAAACAGATTGCATTGGGTTACGGCATTGGGTTACGCCTTAACTTTGATTTCTTTGTAGTACGCTTAGATTGGGGGCTAAAAGCTTACGATCCAGGTGCTGCCCCTGGCGAAAATTGGCGATTTACCCCATCGTGGAATATCTTAAAAGATACCGCCCTTCATTTTGCCGTTGGTTATGCATTTTAATCACCAAATGCATATCCACCTACAAAAAAATTTGTACAAACAAAATTTAAGCACTATCTTTGCGCTCGATAAAATGGTCTCGTAGCTCAGCTGGATAGAGCAACAGCCTTCTAAGCTGTGGGTCGTGGGTTCGAATCCCGCCGGGATCACGATAAAAGGTTCGCGAATGCGAACCTTTTATCCTTTAATCGCAAATCAACATCCACATGGCCGATAACTACTTAGAAAAGCAATACGCCGACTACGAAAAACGTCGTGCAGAATGGGAACGCCAAAAAAAACTAGGCAAGATTCCTAAAAAGAAATCAACGTTTTAAGGTAAAATGCCCAGAAATTTTATCGCCCTTGCTATTTCTTACAACCACATACCAATAATCGTCTGCTGGCAGTGGATGGTTATTAAATAAGCCATCCCAACCTATAAAATCTCCTTTATAACTGGCCACCAATAGACCGTACCGGTTGTAGATATAAACTTCATCTTCCGACGCTAAACACGGAATAGTCCACACATCATGAAGACCATCTCCATTAGGAGAAAAATACAACATCTGTTCTTCGTCACAAGGCTCTGAATCTGGTTCAGGCATTGGTTCAGGCTCTGGTTCTGGTGCTGGCTCGGGTTCGGGCTCAGGTTCGGGATCGGGCTCGGGAGCAGGTTCGGGATCGGGCTCGGGAGCAGGCTCAGGCTCCGGAGTTGGCTCGGGATCAGGAGTTGGTTCAGGCTCTGGCTCTGGTTCTGGTGCTGGCTCGGGTTCTGGAGCTGAACGCGTAATAATAAGGGTTACATACACATCACAACCACAAGAAGGATCTATCTCATTTTTTTTAACGCGAAAAGTTCCTGCTTCCGTATACTCTACTCCTTGAAATACAAAGACGTCATCTCCAGTCAGAACAACATGCTGTTCTTCCTCTAACACCATATTCTCTACAAGTACCTCCTCGGTATAACTTTCATGCGTATGTATATCAGTAATTTTTACCTTATAGCTACCAGCACATAAAGAATCTGCAGTTTGAGTGGTTTGACTTAATGGATCATCCCACAAATACGTATAGTTAGTTGGGGCTCCATCCACAAAAACCGTTGCTTTCCCTGTGCAATTGCTAACCCCCATCTTCTCGTACGTAAAAAATTCATTCACTTCTTCTGCAGAGTTAACAATAATATAATCGTGTTCGTATTTTAATACATCACCTACTTGATAACCTTTATCAACAAAAAAGAAGGTTCCATATTCAACCCCTAGATAATTCACAAACAAGAAACCTTCATGTGCCATACCCCATATAAGACCATACTCCCCTATGTACTTCAACAAATTACCCTTATCGTCGTACAACGCTGTAGCTACGACACATAATTCATCCAAAGGAACCCCACTAGCCTTTACATCTGCAGAATTTTTAATATGATTGTAAACACTTTTTTGCTTAGCATCCTTTAAATTCAACTCACTTACCTTACATCGGTTCTCCACCCCCATATAATATCCTTCCCCCCAATCGGCATCTGTCATATTTGTATTATCAGAAAAATAAGGATACTTATTGACTTTTATTTTTTGTATCACACCCTCCTTTGGGAAAGCAGGCGAACGATAGACATCCCAGACTTGCCCTTTTCTAAATTTAATTTTAAACAAACTCGCAGGAACAGATTTACCATTGCAAATAGTATTATCTTCAGAAGTATAAGATAAATCATGTGCATACAGACTGCCCATGGTTAGCAACCACAAGCATAAGCAATAACTATAACGAATTAGATTTTTCATATCAAATACAACGTTTGCAAGATATAAAAAAAAATCAACGTTTTAAGGTGAAATGCCCAGAAATTTTATCGCCCTTACAATTACCATTCGGCGTACTTGTATAAGAGTAGTCTGCCGCCAATATATTGACTGCATAAGCACACCATATAATCAGCAAGAGACCATATCTTACTACTGGACTTTTTTTCATAAGTGCTATAAAAAAACAAAAGCAAGGTCTTTTGGTAAACCTTGCTTAATTTGTTGGTAGCGGGAACGAGAGTTGAACTCGTGACCTCCGGGTTATGAATCCGACGCTCTAACCAACTGAGCTATCCCGCCATCTGTCTCAAAGACGGTGCAAAAGTAATCAAATTTCTTGAATTACGAAAATTTAAGGGCTAATTATTTTACAAATTTTACAGCCACCCAATTATTTTGTTCTTTTACTCCTACTTGAGTTAAGCCTAAGTTATTGGCGCATTGAGCAATAGCTGGAATATCTTCGGTATAAAAACCACTCATATAAAGCACGCCGCCTGCTGCTAAAGTTGCTGTGTATGCCGCCATATCGGCCAACAAAATATTACGATTTATATTGGCTAGCACCACATCAAAGTTCTTTCCTTTTAATAGCGAGGCATCGCCTAGTTGAATCTGAATGTCAGTTTGGTTTAATTGGGCACTTTCTTGCGCATTTTCGTAGCACCACTCGTCTATATCAATAGCCAGTACCGATGCTGCGCCTTTTTTCTTAGCCAAAATACCCAACACACCCGTTCCGCAACCCATATCAAGCACGCTTTTGCCTTGCATATCGTCTTCTAAAATCCACGACAACATATTGGCAGTAGTGGCATGGTGCCCCGTTCCAAACGACATTTTGGGGTCAATAATGATATCGTAGGTAGCTTTAGGCACATCTGTATGAAAAGTGCTGTGTATCACACATTCATTACCAATTACAATGGGCTGAAAAAAGTGTTTTTCCCACTCTTCGTTCCAATTTTTATCGGGCATTTCTTCTTTTTCGTATCCATTGGGCAACAACTGCATTAAACTTTCTTCGTTTAATTCCGTCACCTGAATGTAAGCAAGCAGCAAGTTAGGGGTATTTTCGAACGATTCAAATCCAATTTCGCCCAACTCATACACCAATACATCTATCTCATAATCTGCTAGTTGCGAAGTATCAACTGTAACTTTTATGTATTTCATTTCAATTTAACAATAAATATCACACACCGAAAAAAATTATCCTTATCTTTGTAGAAAGTTATCTTATGCAAAGATAATGCAAAAATACAGACGCCATGAAACGATTTCTTATTTTTTTAAGCACATTCTGCCTATCGGCACTTGCATTTGGACAATACGACGACATCTATTACAATTCATCGTCAAACGCTAAAAAAAGTTCCGGAACCACTGTTATTGTGAACAATGGCTCATCTCGTAATGTAGACGAATACAACCGCCGCTCGCAAGGTAGCCAAACTACCACCACCGTTGTTATCGAGGACGAAGACTATGAGAATACCCAAGAAATTCTAAAATTTTACAATCCCGATGCGGTTACCATTAACGACCCTGAGTATGTGTATATTATACAAAACGAACAAGAGGAAGAAACCTACGAACCCAATGTAGATGTAAACATCAACTTAGGTTGGGGTTGGAGTTCTCCTTGGTACTCTTGGAGCGTGTGGGATCCTTGGTACTATACACACAGCTATTGGGGTTGGTACGATCCATGGTATCATCCTTATCCTAGTTATTATCCAGGATACTATCCAGGCTATTACCCAGGATACCATCCACCTCATCATCCACCTCACAACCCATCGCACAATCCACCTCACCATGGTCCCGATCGTCCTCATTACGACAACAACGATCGTCACTACCACTCGTCTAATAGCAGAAGCTATCATGGCGACAACAAGAAACCTGCCGAAAACAGGAACCAAGGCGAGACCAAACGTACGTATGATAACCGCAACACATCGTCTTCTAACAGAAGTTACACCAGCGGTGGCAATACCAGCAACCGTTCGTACAACAGTGGGGGTAATACAGGCAGCAAAACCAACTCAATAAACAACACGAATAACGCTAGAAGTTACAACAACCAAAGCACACAAACACGCAGTGGTTCGCACAGCAACCGTAGCAACGGTAGCTACAACACCAGCAACCGTAGTTTTAACGCTGGTGGTAGCACAAAAGCAACCAGCCGACCTGCAGGTGGAGCACGCTCAGGTGGTCACATGCGTCGATAAAAAAATAAACAGAACTAGATAAACATGAAAAAGACAATTCTTGGCATATTACTATTCGGATTAACCGCTGGTTTATATGCACAAAACCAAAACTTTTACGATGCTGCTATTGCATCTACTTCAGAAATCAATGGCACCGCACGCTTTGTAGCTGTTGGCGGTGCTATGGGTGCTTTAGGTGGCGATGCTAGCACCGTATCGTACAACCCCGCTGGTATTGGTGTATACCGCAGCTCTGAACTAACCATTTCTGGCAACATTCACTGGACCAACACCACTATGGGCAGCAATGCTCCTTCTAACTACATTTCGGCCAATTTGTCGAATGTTGCGTATATTGGAACATGGTTAAACCCCGCCGAAAAAGGACTTATTACCCTTAACTTTGGCATTAGCTTTAACCGTCTTAAAAACTTTGCACGCGAAGGTCACTACACGAGTAACCAAGAAGGGTCGGCTACGGAATTTATAGCCAACCAAACCAACGGAACAGACCCAAGCAACTTTACCAATGACATGGGCGTGTACGACAACCCTAACGTAGGCTGGCGCTCTATTTTAGGCTTCCGTTCGTACCTTATCGACCCTATTGCCGATAACAATTACCTATCGTACTACGATAAAATTGGAAGAGGCAACGTTAAAAGCAACCACCAATTCTCTGAATACGGTGGCATTGACGAATACGGTTTGAGCATAGGTGGTAACGTAGAAAATCTTTTCTACTGGGGTATGTCTTTTAACTGCGACTACCTATACTACCACAAACAAATTGGACAAAAAGAATCATTTAAAGATGGAAATGCCTACACCATGCACACCAACTACACCATGGAAGGCTGCGGATTCTCTTACAAAGTAGGGGTTATTTTCCGTCCTGTTAACTGGCTTCGCATTGGTGGTGCCTTCCACACACCTACTTGGTATTATATGCAAGATTGGACCTCTGCAAACACCAGCTACATCAACCCCACCAAAGGCAATGTAGAATACGAAGACACCCCTGTAGGAGAAGGTCATTTCTACCTAGAAAGCCCTCTTAGCGCTATGGGTAGCGTAGGCTTTGTGTTGGGTAAATTTGGTTTTATTGGATTTGACTACCAATATACCAACTCTACAGGCATGGTACTAAAAGACAGCTTTAAAGAAGACCAAGTTGTTATGAACGATGCCGCTAAAAATGCGTACAACGATACCCACGCCTTCCGCATTGGCGCTGAATTTAAACCAGTAGATGCCTTGGCTTTGCGCATTGGTGGTGGTTACACCATGCCATCTGTTAAAGAAGGAGCTACTCGTTACTATTACAACAACGACGTACGTTGCGATATGGACTACTACAATACCAAAGATTCGTACAACGTCACTGCAGGTATTGGATACCGCGTAGGTCGTCATGCAGTAGACCTATCGTATGTATGGCAAGTAAACAATGCCGATTATTACGCTTACCAAGGTGCCGACCCTGTAAGCATGCGTAGCGTACGCAACCAAATTATTTTGAGCTACGGAGTAAGATTCTAATACAACATTACTACCTATACAAAAAAAGCTTGACACACCTCGTGTCAAGCTTTTTTAATGCCGTTAAATAATCGTTTATGGCTTATTTTGCTTGAAATGCCTTAAGTACTAGCTTGGCATATTCTTGCGCCCCAAAAAGCGACAAATCGCGGTAATTACCACATTGTACCTCGTTGGCAGCAGGAACTTCGGTTGCCACTACAACACGTTCCAATGCCTTGCACAAAGCCGTTTGAATGGTTTCAATACTAGGTTCGCCCCATACAATAAAGTAAAAACCCGTTCTACAGCCCATGGGCGACAAGTCAATTACGCTTTCTACCTCGTCGCGTAAATAGCCCGCTAACAAATGTTCCAAGGCATGCAAGGCAGCTGTTGGAATAGCGGCTGCATTGGGCTGCATAAAGCGCAAATCAAATTTAGTTACCACATCTCCATTAGGACCCGTTAAAACACCACATTTACGCACAAAGGGCGCCTTTACTTTGGTGTGGTCCATGGTAAAGCTTTCTACTTTAGTTTGTTCCATTGTTTATTGAGTAAAGAAAAGCAATCGCACCTACGCGCGATTGCTTTTATAAAGACATTTTATAAGATTCGTTCTAAAGGGATATCTATCCTAAGAAGCTTAGCAAGATACCAGCTGCTACAGCCGAACCGATTACACCGGCTACGTTAGGTCCCATAGCGTGCATCAATAGGAAGTTAGAAGGATTGGCTTCTTGACCTACGTTTTGCGATACACGGGCTGCCATAGGCACAGCCGATACACCAGCAGAACCAATGAGTGGATTGATTTTATCTTTGGCGAACAAGTTCATAAATTTAGCCAATAGCACACCACCTGCACTACCCATAGCAAAAGCTACGATACCTACAGCTAGAATCATAAGGGTTTGTACGTTTAAGAAAGCTTCTGCAGTAGCAGTAGCACCTACGGTAATACCCAAGAAGATGGTCACAATGTTCATTAGCTCGTTTTGAACGGTTTTAGCCAAACGTTCTACCACACCGCATTCTTTCATTAAGTTACCCAACATCAAACAACCAATAAGCGAAGCAGCAGATGGCAACACCAAGCTAACTACAATGATTACCACAATGGGGAAGATGATTTTCTCGGTTTTAGAAGGCATACGTAGTTGCTTCATCTCAATTTCGCGTTCTTTCTTAGTGGTAAGAGCACGCATAATAGGAGGTTGAATAACAGGAACCAATGCCATGTACGAGTAAGCAGCAACAGCAATAGGTCCTAACAACTCAGGAGCCAATTTAGAAGTCAAGAAAATAGCGGTAGGACCATCAGCACCACCAATGATACCGATAGAAGCAGCTTGTTCTGGAGTAAAGCCCATAGCAATGGCACAAATAAAGGTAACGAAAATACCAATTTGTGCAGCTGCACCCAATAGCAAACTTTTGGGGTTAGCCAAGAGTGGACCAAAGTCGGTCATCGCACCTACGCCCACAAAGATAAGACAAGGATAGATACCTAGTTTTACCCCTAAATACAGGTAATCTAACAAACCTGCATTTTCTGCCATTTCTTTCCAATGCACATGGCCACCAGCAAACAATTCACTGTGGAACAATCCTGCATCGGGAATATTGGTTAGAATCATACCCATGGCAATGGGCAACAACAACAAGGGTTCAAATTGTTTTACTATAGCCAAGTATAGCAACAAGCAACCCACTGCAATCATTACTAGGTAACGCCAGTTACCAGCTGCCCATCCTGTAATGATTTTTGAAATCCCCATCGAGCCAAAGAAGTCTTCTAAGCTTCCAGAAACAGAAAGTGTTTCGTCTTCTTCTAGCATGATGACCTCTGCATTGTCTGTTGCGGTTTCGTTTTCTGAGATAAGCATAATTTGGTCGTCGTAGTTAGCCACAGAATCTGCTGTGGTGTTTTGAGCGACCGCCATGCTACCAAACGAAGCACAAGCAAACAATAAGGTTACGATATAACGAAATATGTTTTTCATACGTATGCTCCTTATTCAATGTCCAACAATGCATCGCCTTGCATCACGCTTTTACCGGCAGCAGCATGTACAGCAGTTACTTTACCATCGCGTGGAGCAGGGATATTATTTTCCATTTTCATGGATTCAATTACCATAACCGTTTGTCCGCGTTTTACGGTATCGCCAACGGCTACCGCAACGCTAACAACGCTACCTGGAAGAGGGCTGGTTAACGATTTGGCACCTGCTACTGGTTTAGGTGCAGGAGCGGGTGCTGGAGCTGCTTTGGCTGCTGGTGCAGGAGCTGCTTTAGGAGCTGGCTTAGGGGCAGGTGCGTCTTCTTGGCCAACGGCTTCAAATTCTAACAAGGGGTCGCCTTGCAAAATGCTTTGTTCGGCACTTACCATAATAGCACGTACTACGCCATCGTTTTGAGCAGCGATGTTGTTTTCCATTTTCATGGATTCAATCACCATCAAAGTATCGCCACGTTTCACCACTTGGCCTTCGGCTACTACTACTTTTAAAACTTTACCAGGAAGGGGCGATTTCATAACACCCGATACTGATTTTGAAGGAGCTGCAGCGGCAGGGGCTGCAATTGGACGACGAACGGCAGTTGCTTGCATTACATCGGCCTCTACTTCAACTACATACGATTTTCCGTTTACATTTACGTTGGCTTTGCCATTTTCGGGAGCATCAATGCCCACTTCGTAAACATTACCGTTTATTG
>JAZRBL010000119.1:0-2391 GCA_045635045.1 Candidatus Enterocola sp.
AAGAAATCATTGGCAAATTGGAAAAAGGCCAAATCTTGGAAGGTACTGTCAAAAACATCACCTCTTACGGTGTCTTCATCGACTTGGGTGGCGTAGACGGTCTTATCCACATTACCGACCTATCTTGGGGTCGCATCTCGCATCCTGAAGAAATCCTTCAATTGTATCAAAAATTGAACGTTGTTATCCTTGATTTCGACGACGAGAAAAAACGCATCGCTTTGGGCTTGAAACAACTTACCAAACACCCATGGGAAGCGCTTGACGCTAACCTAAAAGTAGGTGACAAAGTAGAAGGTAAAGTAGTTGTAGTGGCTGATTACGGCGCATTCGTAGAAATCGCAACAGGCGTTGAAGGTCTTATCCACGTTTCAGAAATGAGCTGGTCTCAACACCTACGTTCTGCTCAAGACTTCGTTAAAGTAGGCGATAAAGTAGAAGCTGTTATCCTTACTCTAGACCGCGAAGAACGCAAAATGTCTTTGGCCATCAAACAACTAAAAGAACATCCATGGTTGAACATCGATGCTAAATATCCAGTAGCTAGCAAACACACTGCAAAACTTCGTAACTTCACTAACTTTGGTGTATTTGTAGAACTAGAAGAAGGCGTTGATGGCTTGATCCACATCTCAGACCTTTCTTGGACCAAAAAAATCAAACATCCATCTGAATTTACTCAATTGGGTGCTGAAATCGAAATCCAAGTATTGGAAATTGACAAAGAAAACCGTCGCTTAAGCTTGGGTCACAAACAACTAGAAGAAAACCCATGGGACGTTTACGAAACCATCTTCACCGTTGACTCAATCCACGAAGGTAAAATCGTTGAATTGATGGACAAAGGCGCAGTAGTTGCATTGCAACACGGCATCGAAGGTTTCGCTACTCCTAAACACTTGGTAAAAGAAGACGGCAGCAATGCAGCTCAAGGCGAAACTCTTTCGTTCAAAGTTATCGAATTCAACAAAGAAGCTAAACGCATCATCTTGTCGCACAGCCGCGTATTCGAAGACGAACAAAAAGCAGCAGAAGTAGCAGCAGAACCTAAAAAAGCTGCTAAAAAAGCCGCTAAAAAAGAAGAAATGCCTACCATCGAAAAAACCACTCTAGGTGACCTAGAAGGTTTGGCAGCTCTTAAAGAAGAGTTGGCTAAAAGCGAAGCTAAAAGCAAATAATAATCTACAATAGATTACTTCTTACGAAAGCAGTTTCAAGGGATTGAAACTGCTTTCTTTTTGTCTGTACTTTTTAGATACAGAGAACAAGAAAATTCAACATTTTTTATTATCTTCGCTCACAAATCAACTACTATGAGCGAACTACCCGAAATTATTACGCCCACTTCCAATTACAACGACGATAATATTATAACCCTAGAAGGGCTAGAACACGTACGCCTTCGCCCCGGTATGTACATCGGCAAATTAGGCGACGGATCGTCTGCAGACGATGGTATCTACGTGTTATTAAAAGAAGTAGTTGACAACTCCATTGACGAATTCCGCATGAAATGTGGAAATCAGATAGACATTACCATCAAAGAACACACCGTTACCGTACGTGACTACGGACGTGGTATTCCACAAGGCAAATTGGTAGACTGTGTTTCCATTATGAACACCGGTGCCAAATACGACACCAAATCTTTCCAAAAATCGGTCGGTTTAAATGGTGTAGGTACCAAAGCTGTCAACGCCCTTTCGTCCACTTTTACCGCCATTTCGTACCGCGATGGCATGGCAAAACGCGCCGACTTTAAAGAAGGTAAACTCATTCAAGAATACGCGCTAGAGCCCACAAAAGAAAAAAACGGAACACTCATCCAATTTACACCCGATAGCAGTCCTAATCTGTTTGGCAACTACCATTATCGCAACGATTACATCGAAACCATGTTGCGAAATTACAGCTACCTAAACCAAGGATTGGTTATTCATTTTAACGGACAAAAATTTGTTTCTAAAAACGGGTTACTCGACTTACTTAACGAAAAAAGCACAGGCGAAATCCTCTACCCCATCGTTCACCTAAAAGGCGAAGACATCGAGGTGGCCTTTACCCATAGCGACCAATACGGCGAAGAATACTATTCGTTTGTCAACGGCCAACATACCACGCAAGGTGGTACCCATCAAGCCGCGCTTAAAGAACACATCGCACGTACCATAAAAGACTTTTATGGTAAAAATTTTGAGCTACAAGATATTCGCGGAGGCATTGTTGCCACCATTTCCATTAACGTCATAGAGCCTACCTTTGAGAGCCAAACCAAAATCAAATTAGGCTCTAACAACATGGCACCCGACCACGACAAAGACGGTAATCCTTACCCGCTTTCGGGCATTAGCGTCAACAAATACGTAGGCGATTTTCTAAAGAAAGAGCTTG
>JAZRBL010000120.1:0-2655 GCA_045635045.1 Candidatus Enterocola sp.
CGTGGTTCTAAAAAGAACACTCCTTACGCAGCTCAGATGGCAGCTCAAGACTGCGCTAAAGTAGCTTACGATTTAGGCTTGCGCAAAGTTAAAGCATACGTAAAAGGTCCAGGTAATGGTCGTGAATCGGCTATCAGAACCATCCATGGTGCTGGTATCGAAGTTACCGAAATCATCGACGTTACTCCATTGCCACACAATGGTTGTCGTCCTCCTAAAAGAAGAAGAGTATAATCTTTATTGTTAAACTTCTAAATTGTAAATAAAATGGCAAGATATATTGGACCTAAAACTAGAATAGCCCGTAAATTTGGTGAACCCATCTTCGGTGCTGATAAAGTGTTGTCAAAAAGAAACTATCCTCCCGGTCAACACGGTAACTCTCGTAAAAGAAAAACTTCTGAATACGGTGTTCAGTTAAAAGAAAAACAAAAAGCTAAATACACCTACGGTGTGCTAGAAAGACAATTCCGCAACTTGTTTGCTAAAGCAACTCGTACCAAAGGTATTACTGGTGAAGTGTTGTTGCAATTGTTGGAATCTCGTTTGGACAACGTAGTATATCGTTTGGGCTTCGCTGCTACACGTGCTGCTGCTCGTCAATTGGTAAGCCACAAACACATTGTAGTAAATGGTGCTGTAGTAAACATCCCTTCTTACCAAGTTAAACCTGGTGATGTAGTAGGTGTTCGCGAAAAATCTAAATCACTAGAAGTTATTGCAGCTTCTTTGTCTGGATTTAACCACAGCAAATATCCTTGGATTGAATTCGACGCTGCTTCTCAATGTGGTAAGTTCTTACACATGCCCGATAGAGCAGATATCCCTGAAAATATCAAGGAACAATTAATCGTTGAACTTTACTCTAAATAATCGTAAATTATGCCTTTATTACCATTTCAAAAACCTGAGCAAGTTATTATGCTCGAAGCAAATGATTCTAATGGAAAATTTGAATTTCGTCCATTGGAACCTGGCTTTGGTATTACCATTGGTAATGCGCTACGCCGTATTTTGCTTTCGTCGCTAGAGGGCTTCGCTATTACTTCTGTAAAAATAGAAGGGGTTAATCACGAGTTCGACACCATTCCTGGTGTTGTAGAAGATGTAACTAACATCATTTTAGCGTTGAAACAAGTACGTTTCAAACAATTGGTAGAAGGTGCTGATTTTGAGAAAGTAACGATTGATGTAGCCAATACTACTTCATTTAAAGCTGGCGATATCTCATTAAATGGTTTCGCAGTTTTGAATCCCGAATTATTGATTTGTACTTTGGATGAATCGGCTTCATTCCGCATGGAATTGACCATCAATAAAGGTCGTGGCTATATTCCAGCAGAAGAAAACCGCATGCCTAACCAAGACACCGGTGTAATTCCTATCGACTCTATTTATACTCCAATCGTGAATGTAAAATATACGATCGAAAACTATCGTATTGAACAAAAAACCGACTACGAGAAATTGTTGATTGAAATTGTAACCGATGGTTCGGTACATCCAAAAGAAGCATTGAAAGAGGCAGCTAGGATTTTGATTCATCACTTCATGTTGTTCTCTGACGAAAAGATTACCTTAGACTTTAGCGATAACGAAGGCGTTGAGGAATTTGACGAAGAAGCTTTGCATATGCGTCAGTTGCTTAAAACCAAATTGGTTGATTTGGGCCTATCGGTACGCGCACAAAACTGCTTGAAGTCTGCTGATGTTGAAACATTGGCTGAATTGGTAGCCTTTAGTCGTAACGATTTGCTTAAATTCCGTAACTTCGGTAAAAAGTCATTGGTTGAGTTAGATGCCAAACTAGAATCATTAAACTTGTCGTTTGGCATGGATATCACAAAGTATAAATTAGATAAAGAGTAATTGCGATGAGACACAATAAAAAATTTAATCACTTAGGAAGAAAGACTGCTCATAGAAGCGCTATGTTGGCTAATATGGCAACTTCACTTCTAAAACACAAAAAAATTACCACCACTTTGGCAAAAGCTAAAGAATTGCGTAAATACGTAGAACCTATCATTACCCGTGCAAAAGAAGATACTACTCACTCACGTCGTTTGGCATTTGCCGAATTGCGCGACAAAGAAGCTGTAACTTTGTTGTTCGGCGAAATCGCTCAACGAGTTGGCGATCGTCCTGGTGGTTATACCCGTATCTTGAAAACCGGTTTCCGTTTGGGTGACGCTGCTCAAATGTGCTTTATTGAACTAGTTGACTACAACGAAAACTTGTTGAAAGAAGCTGCTGGTAAAAAGAAAACCAAAACCCGTCGTGCTGGTAAAAAAGCAGCTGCTAAAGCAGAAGAGGCAGTTGTTGAAACTCCTGCAGCAGAAGTTGCTGAAGCTCCAGCTGAAAGTGCAGAATAATCGCATTTTTAAGATAATTCAAAAGACCGCCTACGGGTGGTCTTTTGTGTTTTGTAGGGTAGGGTTGAAAAACACCTTTGTTGCGCTAAAAAATACCTTTTTTTCTTGCCATAGCTCTTGCTTTACATTATATTTGTAAATCCAAAATTATAAGCATGCAATTTAAAAGAATTTTATTGAAATTGAGTGGCGAGTCGTTGATGGGCGAACAAGGTTATGGCATTGATTCCAACCGTTTGTCTGATTACGCTCAACAAATCAAAGAGGCGGCCCAAATGGG
>JAZRBL010000121.1:0-2750 GCA_045635045.1 Candidatus Enterocola sp.
ACGGCATTAAAGATACGTCGGCTCATGGGCAGGTGTTTAAGAAGTTAATGAACGATATAAACGAACAATGGGGTAGGCACATCACCCTATCGCGCAAAATGAATGCCGACGAAAAGGAGCAATTATGCAGTAAAAAGCGTCGCCCACACGTAGTGGCGGTGGTACATTTTAAGAATGGCAAAACGGGCATAAAACAGGTTCCCAGGGTGCATCAAAAGATAATTGCGTTTTGCAATGCGCTTTCAAAAGTAACGGAAATAGCTTCTTTTACACTTTATGTATCCGATGAACCTTATTTTAATCGATTCCCCACATCTACTGCGCTAAAGATTTATTTTGTAGAAAAGGATATATTGAGCAAACAACTAGACACTGCAAAAGAATTGGTAATAGTGGGGGATAAGGTAGTGTTTAGAAAGTAAAATGAGGCCGCATCATTGTGATGCGACCTCTTTCTTTGTATGTGCCCCTAAATCTTAAAACTTCGATTTTACGTAGGTGCCAACAAATTTGGCATCGTATTGGTTGGGGTAGGTTTCTTTCATAAAGTTCATAATTTTGCCCATGTCTTTTAGGCTGGTAGCGCCAAGGTCGGCAATGGCTTTGTCTAGCACAGCAGCCGTTTCTTCTTCGCTCAGCATTTTGGGCAAAAAGAATTGGATGTATTCCAATTGGGCCAATTCTTCGTTCACTAAATCTTCGCGGCCGGCAGCCTTGTACATATCGGCCGATTCTTTGTGTTGTTTGGCCACCTTTTGGATAATGCCTAAAATGTCCGATTCGGTGCACTCGCCTTTGTACTCGGCCGAGGTTTTGAACTTCATAATGGCGGTTTTAATTTCGCGAATAGCAGCCGTTTTTTCGGCATTTTTTTCTTTCATGGCAGCCATAAGCGCTGCTTGTATTTTTGCTTCCATAGTTTATGTGTTTTTTTTGAATGAGTAAATTACACCACACCGCTAAAGCCCATAAAGGCCATGGCTAGTAGGCCGGCGGTGATAAGGGCAATGGGCGATCCTTGCATGGCTTTGGGCAGTTTTACCAAAGCTAAGCGTTCGCGCAAGCCGGCAAACAAAATAAGTGCCAAGGCAAAACCTAGGGCGGTGGCAATGGCAAATACCAAACTTTCTACCAGGGTAAAGTTTTTTTGAATGACCATAATGGCCACCCCTAAAATGGTACAGTTGGTGGTAATAAGGGGTAAGAATACGCCCAACGATTGGTACAAGGTTGGCGATACTTTCTTTAAAATAATCTCTACCATTTGCACCAAGGCGGCTATGACCAAAATGTACACCAAGGTTTGCAAAAAGCCAATGGCTAGCGGATCGAGCAAGAATTTTTGAATTAAAAAGGTGCATAGGGTAGCCAAGGTCATTACAAAGGTAACGGCGGCACTCATGCCTATGGCGGTGTCTACTTTTTTAGATACGCCTAAAAAGGGGCAGATGCCCAAAAATTGCGACAACACAATGTTGTTCACAAAAATTGCCGAGATAAATAGTAGTATGTATGTCATATGTTGTTGAATCGTTTATTCGTTGAATCGTTGAATCGTTAATTCCTAATTCCTAATTCCTAATTCCTAATTCCTAATTAATCGCAACTTTAGACCTGCGACTTCATTCTGTTGATGAATGCAATAATCAACCCTAGTGCGATAAAGGCACCGGGAGCAAGGATAAACACCAACATGCCGTAATCTTCTGGGAAAACGGTCATGCCCAACAAGGTGCCTGCACCCAATAACTCGCGAATAGCACCCAAAAGACCCAAGGCTAGGGTAAAGCCCAAACCAATGCCCAAACCATCGAGCGACGAGTCAAATACGCTGTTTTTGGCAGCGAACGATTCGGCACGACCTAGCACAATGCAGTTTACCACAATAAGCGGAATAAACAACCCCAAACTAGCATACAAGGCAGGTACGTAGGCTTTCATACACATTTCTAGCACGGTTACAAAGGCCGCAATTAGCACAATGTAGGCAGGAATGCGCACGCTATCGGGAATTAATTTCTTAAGGGCCGATATAACGGTATTGGAACAAATAAGTACAAAGGTAGTGGCGAGTCCCATACCCAGGCCATTCATGGCCGATGTGGTGGTACCTAGCGTAGGACACATTCCCAACATCAACACAAATGTTGGATTCTCCTTTATCAGTCCGTTCAGTACAATTTTAAGTTTATTCATATTATTTTGACTAATCGGTTAATCGGTGAATCGACTAATCGATGATTTTTTTGTTTGTAGCTCCGGTAGTGGCATTGTGCCCCATGGCAATGCGGTAAGCATTGTTCACCACCTCTATAAAGGCACGCGACGAAATGGTAGCCGCCGTAATGGCTTGCACATCGCCACCGTCTTTGTTCACCTTTAACGGATTGTTCAAATCCATTTTTCTGCCTTTTAGGTTGGCTTTTTCTTTAAACCAAGTTACCATTTTGGTACCCAAACCAGGGGTTTCGGTTTGTTTTAATACAACGTAATCAATTAGCTGATGTTTGTTGTCAAAACCCACCATTACCACAATATCGCCACTAAAACCGCTGCCGGTACATTCTACGGCGGTTCCTACCCAACGGTTGTTTTGGTAGGCTTTGTATACTACGCCGTTAGAGTCGTTTTCTACCTTAAAGGTTTCAAAAGCAGGCAATACTTGTTGCAGTGCTTCGGCTTGTTTTTTTTCTTCGGCCAAACGAATGGGTTCGTCGGTAATGGTTTTTACCCAGGCCAACAAACCGGCT
>JAZRBL010000122.1:0-21111 GCA_045635045.1 Candidatus Enterocola sp.
TTACCTGTTTTTTTATCTACCATATCAGCATGTTGGGCCACCCCCAACAACGTACCAATGGTATCAAACATATCCACAAACAACAAGGTAAATACCACCAACCAAAAATCAATGGTAGCCACCTGTGATATATCAAACTTAAATACAATGGAAGAGGGCGAAGGTGGCAAAGAAAATACCCCCGTATAGTGAGTAACCCCCATGGGAATACCAATCAGTGTGGTCAGTACAATGCCGTATAGCATAGCGCCTGGCACTTTTTTATACATAAGTGCTGCTGTTATCACCAGGCCTATACAACATAACAAAGCCGGTCCCGAGGTAACATTGCCCAATTGCACCAACGTTGCACCGTTGGCCACAATCAAATCGGCACTTTGCATACCCAAGAAAAGCACAAAAAATCCAATACCAGCCCCCACTGCCAAATGAAGACATCTGGGAATACTGTAGACTATTTTTTCTCGTAAGTTAGTAAGGGTGAGTATGATAAAAATAAGTCCCTCCACAAACACAGCCATAAGCGCCATCTGCCACGAATAGCCCATGGAAATACAAATCGTATACGCAAAAAAAGCATTCAACCCCATGCCAGGGGCTAATGCAAACGGAAGTTTAGCATACAGCGACATGAGTAGCGTAGCAAAGGCTGAAATTAGCACCGTAATGGTAAAGACAGCGCCTTCGTCCATGCCTGTCTCGGCTAAAATTTCAGGGTTTACCGCCAATATATAGGCCATGGTAAAGAAGGTAGTCACCCCTGCCATCACCTCAGTTTTTACCGTGTGCACCTTTTTATTAAAGCCAAATAAAGTTTGAAGCAAAGATTGATTCATGGTATTTTAGTTTTACTTGCAAAGATACCGTTTTACCGCATTAAAACAAAAAAAGGGAAGCCGTCTGCTTATTCAGACGACTCCCACAATTGCAATGAAAAAGTTAATTTATAGTGCTTAAAGGCTTTTTTAATCCAATGCAAACCTTACGTTTACACGACAATCAATTTTAATATTTTCAAAATCCAAATCTGGCACATCGCTACCCACAATAGCATCCTCGGCAACATTCGCTTGTTTCATCAACATAGGACGGTTGTAAGTTCTAACAGGGCTATAATCGTTTTCGCTAATGTAAATGGCCTTGCCCAAAGGTTGATCAATGGCATCTGTCAAAATTTTTGCCTTACGTTTCGCATCTTTCATAGCCTCTGCACGAGCTTCGTCTTTGTATTGCTCCATCTTAGTGCATTTCATTTGGCTGATTGATACTTCAGAGATACCTACTTCGTCTAACGCCATCATTACTTGCATGGCTTGCTTGGCCGTTGTTACTTTTAACTGATATGCTTTGCTTAATTTTATATCGCTTTTACGCCATTTGCGATTCATAAAATCGCTCGACATATCTACTACGGTTAGCTGTTTCTTGGTATCGATGCCTACTTTTTTAAGCGCTGCCAACATATCCTTTTCTAACGATTCTAGCGACTGCTTTTTGGCATAGTCCTTTTCGTTGATAACAATGCTAAGACTAATTTCGTCGGGTGCTACGTATTTTTCTGCTTTACCTGTTACCTCTATAAAAGGCGCTTTCCCAAAATCTTGCGCATACACAGAGCCAACACCAAGGCTCATACACACGACCATTGCGGCCAACATTACTTTTGTTTTCATATCATTTTTATTTTTTATTAAATTCTAACCGTTACTTGAATGGGCGAGAAAGGCGGCGTTACACGTACTTGTTTTACTGGGCGAGGAGGCAAAGGCCTGCAATGGCTGTGGCAATGATGGCTCCCGTGGCAATGGCAGGGGCTGGGTTTATGGCACCTCCCAGATGGAGGACAAGCTGGTTTTGGTTCGGGTCTGTGTGGGCGAGGCGCATGTGCTGTTGGTTTGTGCTTAGCGGGTGCTTTATGCACCACTGGTTTGGGAGCTGGTTTTGCTGCTTGTGGTTTGGGTGCTTGAGGTTTGTTTTTTTGTACCATCTCTTTTTGTGGTTTTTGAGGACCATGGTTATCACGATGATTATCTGCCATTACAGTAGTGGTTCCCAACAATAAAGTAACTACACTTACTAATAAAAATTTCTTGTTCATAGCTGTAATTTTTAAATTGTTTATTTCCTATTTACTAACCAACTCGTAGAACTACCGGTTTTGTTCTGCGTGTTTGTCTCTTTGACCCTAGGTGCAAACGATTGTTTAATTCAATGGCTGTTAAAAAAAATCAACAAATGAACAGAAAATAAAAACGAAATTAGAAATAGTAGGTTACTTTGATGCCGAAATACCCACTTGAAGCATATAGAAGGGCAATGCTGCCGATAAATAGGTAATATCAAACATAGGAGTAAAAAGTTGAGTCCAGGCCTGCAATACCATCATTTTTTCTGCAAAAGCAAATATCACTAATGCATTTAACAGACCCCCTATCACTAAATATAAGTCGTATTTTTTACGTTCTACAACAAGAACAAATGGAATGGCTATCAATGCAAACAAGAGCAATACTCCTACACTGCCCTGCCTGGTTTGCAACACAAAAGGACTGTATTGAAAAGACAACAAGGTGCTACCATCCCACAATAGGAAGGGCAAGAAAGTAAGTACAAATACCGCTATCGTGGTAAAAACAAAAACCAACTTATCTTTTATAGACAGTTGCAAAAAAGATTTGCCGTACAAAACCGCCAGTGGAATAAGTGCAATAAAGCGTGTTGATGCCAATAGTCCAGCTAGGCAAGCTATCGCATACAGATGATTCAACAAAGAAATTTTCTTATTGTGCAGGTATAATACAATGGAAGACACCAATAAAAGATGGGTTATCATATCACTTCTAACGGCTACCTCGTACCAATAGGCAGGCGAAAAAAGCAACAAACTTGTTACTACAAACAAGGATTTTGCGCCGTAAAAACGATACACCACCCACACAAACAGGGCAGAGACAAAAAAGATAGAAAGCCCCACGTTACCCAAAAGATAAAAAGGCAAGTGAAATAACTGCCACACAGGGAATGGCGAACCATATCCCCCTAAGTGGGTTCCTGCTGCGTAGGGATAATTTCCTTGCAAGCACTCATCCCAGAAGAAATGAATGGCCGACCACCTATCTACTTGCAAGGAATACGGATCTATCGAGTATTGCAAATACACCCCTACTGCCAAAAGGACAGTAAAAATAGACCACCCTAAATAACTTGGATTTTTAAGTTTGCCTATGCTCCAACGAATGACATACAAAAACAACACCCCTACAACCACGTACAATGCGCCCACTCCTATATAATACGGCGTTACTCGTTGTGTGTATTTTAGTACAAACAACAAGTTGATAAATAAATAGGGGGCGTATGCCCCCCAAGTTGTTATTGTGCATTTGTTTGGCATATTATACCTCTTCAAATTCTACATCCTCTGCTTTTGACTTATCAAAACGCTTGTATACAGGCGATTGTTTTTCGGGTTGTTTGTATTCCGTTTGCCTGTTTTTGTATTGAACATTGCCTCTTCTTGCACTTGCCAACACTCTAATTATACTTATAATAGGTATCGCTATTATAAGAACAAAGAAAAACAATACAAACAATAAAAGCTTTAGCATGTTACGATGTTTTAGGTTTCTTAAACGAATAAATAATAAATGCAATTCCCAATACAATAAACGGAATGCTTAACAATTGCCCCATATTAAGCACCATATCGGCCTCAAAGGCAACCTGATCGTTTTTGATAAACTCTAACAAGAAACGAATCGTAAAGAATACTGCAAAAGCCGTGCCACAAATTAAGCCTTCTTGCTTACGGGCATTGGTTCGCCAGTACATATACATTAAAACCGCAAACAAAATCAAATAGCAACCTGCCTCGTACAACTGCGTAGGATGACAAGCGGGTATTAATTCTACAGGTGTTGCTGCCGCATATTCCCTAACAAATTTAAAACCCCATGGTAACGTCGTTTCTCCACCATAAATTTCGGAATTCATCAAGTTGCCCAAGCGAATCATCGCCCCAACAAAAACGGCAGGACCCATAAAACGGTCGCCAAACCACAAAAAGGTTTTATGAAAGACGTACTTACAAAGCAACCACGACGATAGTATAATGGCAATTACGCCACCATGGCTCGCCAGTCCACCCTTCCAAACCATAAAAATTTCGGCAGGATGTTGGCTATAGTACGACCACTCGTAAAAGAATACATGCCCCAGCCTAGACCCTACAATGGTTGCTAAAATGGTAAAAATAAGTACCTTATCTGCCCAATCGTCGGGATAGCCTTCGCTCTTAAACATTTTTGCCAACAGCGAAATGCCTACTATAAAACCTATAGCGTAAAGCAAACCATACCAACGTATCGACACGGGTCCTAAACTAAAAACCACAGGATCAACGTTCCATATAACCGATAAAAAGCTATTCATTGGCTTGGATATTATGCGTTTTTACCGCAACATTGTTTGTATTTTTTACCACTACCACAAGGACAAGGTTCGTTACGTCCCACTGTTTTTTCTACATGCACGGGTTGTGGTTTTTGTCTTTCGCGGGTATCTTGTTGTCCGGCTTGCATAATATCGGTTTTTTGCGACTGATATTTGCTGTAATCTTGGCGCTTTTCTGGTGCCGCCTCACGAACCGCATCGCCTTCGCGCACAGGTAATTGAACACGCATCAACACGGTAATAGCCTTATAGTTAATGGTTTCAATCATTTTCTTGAACAAGTTATACGACTCTAGCTTGTAAATCAACAAGGGGTCTTTTTGTTCGTAGCTGGCATTTTGTACCGACTGACGTAGTTCGTCCAACTCGCGCAAGTGTTCTTTCCATGCATTATCGATGGTACGCAACAAAATGGCTTTTTGGAAGGCTTTCATCACCGCCTTGCCTTGTGTATTGTAGGCTTCCTCTAAATTCACAGGGATGTTGTACATCAACTTACCATCGGTAAATGGAATAACAATGTTTTTGTACTGACTTCCTTGGGTTTCGTACACATTTTTAATAACAGGGAAGGCAATTTCGTTAAATTTATCCAACTTGCGTTGATAGCTAGCCATCACTAGTTCAAAGATTTGTTGGGTCATTTCTTCAACCTTGCGCGATGCTTTTTCGCCGGCGCGAATATCTACCGCAAACCAACGCATTAAATTTTGACGGAATTGTTCGTAATCGCCTGTAATGCTGTATTCTTCTGCTAGCATAGCCACAGCATCGTACACCATGTTTACGATATCTAATCCAATGCGCTCGCCCATTAACGCGTGACGACGACGCGCATAAATTACCTTACGCTGCGCATTCATAACGTCGTCGTACTCCAACAAGCGTTTACGCACACCAAAGTGGTTTTCTTCTACTTTCTTTTGAGCACGTTCAATGGATTTAGAAATTTGTTTGTGCTCAATCATTTCGCCTTCTTCAAAGCCCAAACGGTCCATTACAGTAGCCATACGATCCGATCCGAACAAACGCATTAGGTTATCTTCGAACGATACATAGAATACAGAAGAACCGGGGTCACCTTGACGACCCGAACGACCACGCAACTGACGGTCGATACGACGGCTTTCGTGGCGTTCTGTACCAATAATAGCCAAACCACCGGCAGCCTTGGCTTCTGGGGTTAACTTGATGTCGGTACCACGACCTGCCATGTTGGTGGCAATGGTAATAGTACCTGGGCGGCCTGCTTCTGCCACAATATCGGCTTCTTTTTGGTGCAATTTAGCATTCAATACTTGGTGAGGCATTTTGCGCATGTGCAACATTTTGCTCAACAACTCGGAAGTTTCTACCGAAGTAGTACCCACCAAAACAGGGCGACCTTCTTTTACCAAGTTTTCTATTTCTTCGATAACGGCATTGTATTTAGCACGTTTGGTTTTGTACACGCGGTCGTTTAAGTCGAAACGAGCAATGGGTTTGTTGGTAGGAATTACCACCACGTCTAGCTTGTAAATATCCCAAAATTCGCCCGATTCGGTTTCGGCAGTACCGGTCATACCCGCCAATTTGTGGTACATACGGAAATAGTTTTGCAAGGTAATCGACGCAAAGGTTTGGGTAGCTGCTTCTACTTTTACGCGTTCTTTCGCCTCGATAGCTTGGTGCAAACCATCCGAATAACGACGACCGTCCATAATACGACCGGTTTGTTCGTCTACAATCATTACTTTGTTGTCGATAACCACGTATTGGTCGTCTTTTTCGAACAAAGTATAAGCTTTTAACAGCTGTTGAATGGTATGAACACGTTCCGATTTAACGGCATATTCTTGCATCAACGCATCTTTTTTCTCTACTTTTTCTTCGTCGCTCATGGCCGATTTTTCAATTTCGGCCAATTCGCCACCAATATCGGGCAACACAAAGAAAGCTGGATCCTCGGTATCGGTCGATATCAAATCGATACCCTTATCGGTTAGTTCGATGCTGTTGTGTTTTTCGTCAATGACAAAGTACAAATCGTCGGTAATTTCGTGCATACGACGGTTGTTTTGCTCCATGTAAACCGCTTCGGTACGCAACATACCCGCTTTTACGCCTTGCTCGCTTAAGAATTTAATCAAGGCTTTGTTTTTAGGCAACCCTTTAAAGGTGCGGAACAAAAGGATATTACCTTGCTCTTGTTCTTTGCTATCGGACGATGCTAACAAGCGTTTAGCCTCGGCCAACAATTTGGTTACCAATTTCTTTTGTTCGTCTACAATGCGTTCTACCTTAGAACGGTATTCTTCAAACAATTGATCTTCGCCTTTAGGTACAGGACCCGAAATAATAAGTGGAGTACGTGCATCGTCAATCAACACCGAGTCCACCTCATCGACAATGGCATAATGGTGTTTGCGTTGTACCAAATCGGCTGGCGACGATGCCATATTATCGCGCAAGTAGTCAAAACCAAACTCGTTGTTGGTACCAAAGGTAATATCGGCATTGTACGCATCGCGACGGCCATCTGAATTAGGACGGTGTTTGTCAATACAATCTACGCTTAAACCATGGAACATGTACAAAGGCCCCATCCATTCCGAGTCACGTTTGGCCAAATAATCGTTGACCGTAACTACGTGAACGCCTTTACCTGCCAAGGCATTTAAGAACACAGGCAAGGTAGCCACCAAAGTTTTACCCTCACCGGTAGCCATTTCGGCAATTTTACCTTTGTGCAAAGCCACACCACCAATCAATTGAACATCGTAGTGTACCATATCCCATTTCATGGCATTGCCGCCTGCTTCCCATTGGGTTTGGAAAATAGCATCATCGCCTTCGATGCTCACAAATCCAAATTTAACGGCCAATTGGCGGTCAAAATCGGTAGCTTTCACCACTATTTGGTCGTTTTTAGAGAAACGACGAGCGGTATCTTTGATAATGGCAAATACTTCGGGCAAATATTCGTCCAAAGCCACCTCGGTAAGGTCTAAAATTTCTTTTTCTAGCTTATCTACCTCAGCATACAACCCTTCGCGTTCGGTTAGTTCGGTTTGCTCAATTTTTTCTTTTAATGCATCAATGCGTTTTAATTGCTCATTGCCACGCGACTGAATATCGCCTCTAATAACTTGCAATCTTTCGCGCAATTCGTTATCCGACAATGACTGTATAGTAGATTCAAAAGTTTTAACCTTGTCTACATACGGCATAATTTCTTTCAAATCGCGTTGCGATTTTGTTCCAAATAATTTGGCTAAAAACTCAGAGAAGCCCATAATATTGTGTTTTTTGTTAAATTTCTTTTTTAATTAAGGTGCGAAGATAATCAAAAAAGGAGAAAGGAGAAAGGAGTAAGGAGAAATTTATAGTTTTTTGACCTTTAACTAATCAGGCTCCAGTTAACGGCGTCGGTAGCACGGTATTTGAGTTGCGACAAAAGCATGGCATGTTGTGGAGCTGCCAGCATCGGATCGGCTTGCAAAATTTCTTGCACGTCTTGGCGGGCTTGTTGCAGCACAACACCATCGTTCGATAAATTGGCAATGCGAAGGGTAAAAGGCAAACCGCTTTGCATGGTACCATCCATATCACCGGGTCCACGTAGTTTCATATCGGCCTCGGCAATGCGAAATCCATCGTTGGTTTCTGTCATGATTTCCAGACGTTTACGAGTATCGGACGATAGTTCGTATTTGGTCATCAGCACGCAGTACGATTGGTCGGCACCACGACCCACCCTGCCGCGCAATTGATGCAGCTGAGCCAAGCCAAAACGTTCGGCATTCTCAATAATCATCACCGATGCATTGGGCACATTCACCCCTACTTCTATAACCGTTGTGGCCACCAAAATACGGGTCTCGCCCGACAAAAAGCGCTGCATTTCGGCGTCTTTTTCGGCAGGTTTCATTTTGCCATGCACCATGCCTACTTCTACCTCCGAAAAAATCTTTTTCATGGATTCGAATCCAGCTTCTAGGTCTTTTAAATCGGTTTTTTAAGACTCTTTTATAAGGGGGTACACTACGTAAATTTGACGACCTTGTTGCAGTTGTTCGCGCACAAAACGATGCAAATTGGCACGTTTATTTTCAAAAATATGGTAGGTTTGAATGGGTTTTCTGCCGGGGGGCAATTCGTCTATTACCGACACGTCCAAATCGCCGTAAACCGTCATGGCTAGGGTGCGAGGAATAGGGGTAGCGGTCATTACCAACACATGCGGAGGACGATGGTTTTTGGCCCACATTTTGGCACGTTGCGCTACACCAAAACGGTGCTGCTCATCGATAATAGCCAACCCTAAATTGGCAAATTTTACTTCATCTTCTAGGATGGCATGCGTACCCACTAAAATATGCAATGTACCATCTTGCAACGACTCGTGCAACGATACGCGATCTTTCTTTTTGGTAGAACCGGTTAGCAATCGAATGCTAACGGGCATATCTTTTAGCAATTTAGACAATCCTTCGTAATGTTGAGTGGCCAAAATCTCGGTGGGAGCCAACAAACATGCCTGAAAACCATTGCCTACCGCTATTAGCATGGTTAGCAAAGCCACCATGGTTTTACCACTGCCCACATCGCCTTGCAACAGGCGGTTCATTTGGGTTTCACGCACCAAATCGGACCGAATTTCTTTGATTACCTTTTTTTGCGCATTGGTGAGTTCAAATGGCAAATAATCGCGGTAAAAAGTATGAAAAACTTCGCCCACCTGAGGCATGGGGTGTCCTTTTTGTTTGGATCTCATCAACCCTGCTTGACGCAAAATGGCTACTTGAATGTAAAACAACTCTTCGTAGCGCAAACGTTCACGAGCCTGTTCTAACAACGATAAATTTTGCGGAAAATGAATTTGCCACAGGGCATCGTACAAGGGCATCAATTTACGTTTGCTAATAACCGACTGAGGAAGGGTTTCGGGAATATCGGATGGCAATTGCTTTAAGGCCAAAAAAATGAATTTTTGCAAGGCTTTTGAATGCAAAAAATGGTTTTTCATTTTTTCGGTAGTATGGTACAAGGGCATAAAACCTTGCATGTGCTCTTCTGATGGTTTCTCTATATCGGGATGCACAAAACTATACACGCCGTTAAAGTAATTGGGTTTACCAAAAACAATGTATTCCGTGTTTAGTTGATAGGATTTTAGCACAAAGGGAATGCCCTTAAAAAACACCAGTTCAATGATATCATTTCCATCGGTGAAATGGGCAATTAATCGCTTTGCACGTCCCTCGCCTTTGGTAGAAAAATCCACAATTTTTCCCCGCAGTTGAATGTGGGTGTTATTAGACGATATTTCGGCAATTTTATAGAACCGACTGCGGTCTACATAGCGGTACGGAAAGGTCTGAATAAGGTCGTACAAAGAATAAATTTCGGCTTCTTTGTTTAAAATTTCTGCCTTTTTAGGGCCCATGCCCGGCAGGTATTTGATATCGGCTTTATACAGATTCATGCAACAAGACCTCTGCCCATGTCAAATCGACAGGGGTGGTTATTTTTAAATTCGACACATTACCTGGTGTCAATGCTATGCTATGGCCCATCGACTCATACACACTAGCATCGTCCGTAAAGAATGTTTTATATTCTTGATTATAAGCTTCTTTAATTAGATTTGACTGAAACACTTGAGGCGTTTGTACCCTGCAATAATCGGCACGATTTACGCTTATACTACCCCCTGGAGTAAACTGACGCAACGAATCGGATTCAGGGATAACGGGAATACCACTACCTTTTTCTTTAGCCGACAAAAAGGCCTGTGCAATGGTTGCTACATCCACCAACGGACGCACCCCATCGTGTACGGCTACCAATGCGTCGGCTGGCACCAATTGCATGGCATTTTTAACCGAATAAAAACGTTCCGTGCCACCACAAACCAGTGTAATTGATTGATTATAATTATATTGCACACAAAGTTCTTGCCAATAAGCCATATGAGCTTGGGGCAATACCAACAACACTTGTATACCGCTATCGTATCGATAAAACGCATCAATGGTATGCATTAGCACCGGTTTGCCTGCCAAAAGCAAAAACTGCTTTGGAATATCCGCCCCCATGCGCTTTCCGCTACCTCCTGCCACTATAATTACGTATTTTTCCATAACTGCAAATATAGTGTTTTTTTGTTTAACGATTTAACATGTCAACGATTAGTCGTAAAAAAGCTCAAAAGTCGCGACTTTTGAGTTTTTTTACTATCTTTGCACCTTATTATACGCAAAATAATAAATACCCTATATTTCATGAAACAATTCAAATTGTTTGACCGCATTTTAGGAGGATTGGTGTTTGTCATCGCCATGATTACTTATGGATTGACCATCGAGCCCACTGCTAGCTTCTGGGACTGCCCAGAATTTATATCGACCGCTGCAAAACTAGAGGTAGGGCACCCTCCTGGCGCTCCTTTCTTTATGCTAACGGGCAAATTTGTTAGCTTATTTGCCTCCGACCCCACCCAAATAGCCTATTGCATTAACATGTTATCGGCATTCTTCAGTGCCCTTACCATTTTGTTTTTGTACTTCACCATTACCCACTTAGCACGCCGCATTTTACAACAAAAAGGCAAAGATATGTGTGCATGGCAACTCATGGTTTGCCTAGGAAGTGGACTTATAGGGGCATTAGCCTATACATTTTCGGATACCTTTTGGTTCTCGGCCGTCGAAGCAGAGGTATATGCTTACTCTTCGTTCCTTACCGCCATTGTATTTTGGCTAATTTTAAAATGGGAAGAACGTGCCAACGAGCCTCACTCCGACCGTTATTTGTTGCTCATTACCTACATCATGGGGCTTTCCATTGGGGTGCACTTGCTTAACTTGCTTACCATTCCAGCCATTGTATTGGTGTATTACTATCGCAAATACAACACCACCCGGAAAGGTATGTTAGCCGCTTTAATGGTATCGTTTGCCATTTTAGGCTTTATTTTGTACGGATTGGTACCTGGGTTTATTAACTTGGCAGGCTACGTAGAACTATTTTTTGTTAATTCTCTAGGATTACCTTTTAACTCGGGAGCACTGTTCTATTGTTTCCTTGCTGTATGCGTACTTATTTGGTCTATTATTGAGCTATACCGCAATCAACCCAACGAGCTACGCATTAAAGTATCTTCCCTTTTGGCCATCACCCTGCTAGGAATTCCTTTTGTTATGGGCAGCTGGCTAATTGGCTTGGTGGTTATTGGTCTTATTTTGCTGTATTTTATACGTACCAAAGGCCTTAACATCCGCCTTATGAGTACCGTTATGACGGCATTAGCCATGATGCTTTTGGGATACTCTTGTTACGCCCTTATTGTGGTTCGTTCGGTAGCCAACCCCACTATGGACCAAAACTCGCCCGATAATGTTTTCTCGCTTAAATCGTACCTTAATCGCGAACAATACGGCGACCGCCCCTTGTTCTACGGGGCCTACTACTCGTCAGAACCCATGCTTTACTCTGACGGACAATACTGCCGTCCCAAAGTAGAAGAAGGCGAAAAAGTATGGGGCATGAAAGAAAAAACTTCGGAAAACGAAAAAGACCAATACATTGTTACCGACGTAAAAACCAAAGTGCAATACGATAGCAAATTCAAAACAATATTCCCACGTATGCACAGCAGTAGCGGCGATCACCCTCGCATTTACGAATCGTGGGTTAACATAAAAGGCAAACGCGTTACTTACGACCAATGTGGATACAAAAAGAATGTCACCATTCCTACCTTTGCCGAAAACCTTGAGTTCTTCTTTACCTACCAGCTAAATTACATGTACTGGCGGTATTTTATGTGGAACTTTAGTGGACGACAAAACGACATTCAGGGACACGGCGAAGTAACCAACGGCAATTGGATAACAGGCTTTAATTTTATCGACCAATTTATTGTAGGCGACCAAAGCCAGCTATCTCAAGAATACGCCACCAACAAAGGACGCAATGTCTATTACATGCTTCCACTTTTGCTGGGTATTTTGGGTATGATTTACATGACACAAAAGGGCAAAAAAGGCATGGAGAACTTCTGGCTTACGCTCACCTTGTTCTTTATGACGGGTATTGCCATTGTATTGTACCTGAACCAAGGTCCTTACGAACCCCGCGAACGTGACTATGCTTATGCAGGGTCGTTCTACGCTTTCTGTATATGGATTGGTTTTGGCGTGGCCGGATTGGCAAAGCTACTAAACGATGTATTCCATCTATCGGATAAAGAAAACGCCAATACTGCAAAAATTCTTACTGCAGCAACCGCTATTTTATTGGCACTACCTGCCCCCATTTTGATGGCTACCGAAAACTGGGACGACCACGACCGTTCGGGCCGTTACTTGGTGCGCGATTTTGGTAAAAACTACTTTAACTCGTGCGATGCCAATGCCATTCTCTTTACCAACGGCGACAACGACACCTTCCCTCTTTGGTACCTACAAGAAACAGAAGAAGATTCCGTATCGCTCGACACACGTGTTTGCAACCTATCGTACCTACAAACCGACTGGTACATTGACCAAATGCGTCGTCCCGCTTACCAATCTGCACCCCTTCCTATTACTTGGAAACGTGCCGACTATGCAGAGGGAGTACGCTCATTGGTGCGCCTTGAAGACCGCATTGCAGGGCCTATTGACCTAAAAGCTGCATTGGCCGTATTACTCAAACAAAAAGGCACCACCACCAACGACATTATTCCTTGTAAAAAGTTCAGCGTTCCTGTAAACGTAGACAATTTAATTAAGCAAGGGGCCATTACCGAAGCAGAGCGCGATTTGATTGCCCCCGAAATGATCATCGACCTTTCTAACAAAAATTACCTTACCAAAAGCGAGGTGATGATTTTAGAAATGATTGCACAAAACAACTGGGAACGTCCTATTTACTTTGCCGTTACCGTGGGTTCCGAAATGCACTTGGGCATGACTCGCAATTTCCAATTAGAAGGATTGGCCTACCGCCTTGTCCCCTACAAAAATGCAGGAAAAGAAGGTACGGTTTGTACACGTATTATGTACGACAATTTGATGAACAAATTTGCCTTTGGGGGCATTGACAACCCCAATATATACCTAGACGAGAACAGCGAACGCATGTGCCGCGCCCATCGACAAATGTTTGACATGCTTATAGAACAACTTATCAAAGAGGGTCAAACAGAAAAAGCCAAAAAAGCACTTGATTATTGCATGCAGCAAATTCCAGGTAGCACCGTTCGACACAACTATTCGTCTACCTCGTTTGTACAATACTATTATGTATTGGGCGAGAAAGAAAAAGCAGGACAATTATCGGATATAATAGGATCGGCTGCCGAAGATAATTTACGTTACATCAGCACCCTTACACTGCCTCAACAACGCAGTGCTGCCGACGAAATTACCCGTAACTTAGCTTCTATACAACGTTTAGGTTTGATTGCCGAAAAATACAACACATCGGACTACCTAAAATATTACGAATTGATGCTAAAATACACGGGATTGTACAATTCATTGCAATAGTATGTTCTTTGAGCAAATGCCCTATTGGGTAAGAAGATGGTACCCCAACGTTTTATGGAGAAAATCTTCTCAAGAAAAAACGTTGTACTTAACGTTCGACGATGGTCCTACTCCAGAGGTAACGCCTTGGATTCTAGACCAATTGGACAATTTGGGCATTAAAGCCACCTTCTTTTGCATCGGAGCCAATGCACAAAAGCACCCTGCCCTTTTGCAAGAAATAAAAAAAAGAGGGCACGCCATTGGTTTGCACGGATACAACCATGTGCGAGGATTGTACAAAAACACAGAGACCTATTTTGCAGATATAAAAAAAGGGGCGCAATACATTGACAGCGCGTTATTTAGGCCTCCACACGGCAGAATAACTCCTAGACAAGCCAAGGTTTTGGCACAAACCTACACCGTAGTGCTTTGGGATGTAATTACACGCGATTACGACGCGAACTTAAAGCCAGAACAGGTAGAAAAAATAGCGCTAAAATACACGCGTAATGGGTCTATCATTGTATTTCACGACTCATTAAAGGCACAAAAGAACATGCAATACGCCTTTCCACGCGTAGTTAAACAATGGCTATCGGAAGGATATCAATTCAAACGACTAAACGACTAAACGACTAAACGACTAAACATAAAAAAATATGAACATCTTACTTTTAGGATCGGGCGGTAGAGAACACGCTCTTGCATGGAAAATTGCACAAAGCAAGCTAGTAGAAAAACTATTTATTGCCCCAGGTAATGCCGGAACCAGCAACGTGGGCATCAACGTAAATATGAGTGCCGAAGATTTTGATGCTATCAAAGCATTTACGCTAGCCAACAACATAAACATGGTGGTAGTAGGCCCAGAAGCTCCGTTGGTAAAAGGCATTGTAGACTTTTTCAAAAACGATAGCCAACTCAATCAAATTCCGGTAGTAGGTCCTTCTAAGTTTGGTGCACAAATGGAAGGTAGCAAAGAATTTGCCAAACAATTTATGATGCGTCACGGCATTCCAACCGCAGCCTACCAAGCATTTACCAAAGATACCTTGCAAGAAGGCATTGCCTTTTTACGTACCTTAAAAGCACCCTACGTACTAAAAGCTGACGGTTTGGCAGCAGGCAAAGGTGTACTTATTTTATCGACCCTTGAAGAAGCCGAAAAAGAGCTTACCGACATGCTTAACGGTATGTTTGGCGACGCAAGTGCCACCGTGGTTATAGAAGAGTTCTTGTCGGGTATTGAATGTTCTGTATTTGCGCTAACCGACGGTAAAGATTATGTTATCTTGCCCGAGGCCAAAGATTACAAACGTATTGGCGAAGGCGACACCGGTTTAAACACAGGTGGTATGGGTTCTATCTCGCCCGTTAGTTTTGCCGACAAGGAGTTTATGCAAAAAGTAGAAGAACGCATTGTTAAACCTACCATCGATGGACTTTACAAAGAAAATATCGACTACAAAGGTTTTGTTTTCTTTGGCTTAATTAAAGTGGACAACGAGCCATACGTTATTGAATACAACTGCCGCATGGGCGACCCCGAAACCGAATCGGTGATGTTGCGTCTTCAAAACGACCTTGTAGAACTTTTCCAAGCTACCTTTAACGGCACCTTGGCCAATCAAACCATTCAGCACGACCCACGTTTTGCCGTGAGCGTGATGTTGGTATCGGGTGGTTACCCTGGCGATTACGAAAAAGGAAAAATAATTACCGGCTTAGACCATGTAGAAGGTAGCATTATTTTCCACGCTGGTACTACTACCAAAGACGGCAATGTAGTTACTGCAGGGGGACGTGTTATGACCGTAAGTTCGTACGGAGCTACCAAAGACGATGCTTTGGCACAATCTTTTGCCGAAGCACAAAAAATTAATTACGACGGCAAATATTTCCGTCGCGACATTGGTTTTGATTTGTAAAATTTTGTAAGGCATGTACAAAGAGCACAGCACCAAAACCATCAGCAACGTCGTTGTTGTCATACTTACCTTGGTATGCGCCACCATTGCATGGGTACCTGCCTTTATTACCTCTCCCGAACCACTGCTCATTCAGGGCGGTGGTTCGTTGTATCATCTTTTATTGCCATCTATTGAGGCAAATCCCATTCTTAGCACTGGCATCTGCCTACTGCTTTTACTTGGCATAGCTAGCATACAGTGCTGGCACGCTCTACACCTTAAATTGGTGCAGAATTTGTCGTTACTACCGGCATTGTTTATCCTTCTTTTTACGGGGGTATTATGCTCCGAGCACGGCATCAGTCCGGGTATTCTTGCGGGCATTTGCACCTACATTGCCTTTGCACAAATTGTTGCAGAATGCTCTTACCAAGACAGCATCTGGCGAGCGTTAGAGATGGGCATTTTCCTTGCTCTTGCTAGTTTATTTGCGCCCACCTACCTACTGTATTTACCCTTATTTGTAGTAGGAATGCACCTTCTAAACAGACTTACAGCATCCCATCTTTTTGGCGTCTTTGTGGGTTTTATTACCCCCTATATTTTATGGAGCGGCACGCTTTATCTAACCAATCAAAGCAACCTTATGGGCTATGCGATGGAACAAATCGGGCAACAATTTGCCGTAGCGTGGCAATGGCCCTTGCACGATGGTATCATCTTAGGTATAATAGGAATTGTATTATGCCTATCTTATACGGGATTTTTACATCAACGCATCGACTGCATCCACGCACGCCTGGTTTCCATTTTTATATACGTTATTGGATTGGGATCCCTTGTACTTAGCTGTTTATACCACAATGCCCACCATAGCATTGCCTGTATTTTATTCAGTTCTATAGCACTCACCCAACACTTTCATGTGCATACCAAAAAGCTAACGGCTATTTTCTTCTATTTCTATATCATTAGCATACTAGTGGTTTACGGAACTCAATTTCTACCCTAACCCAACATGGAAGACGCGTTAATCTCACTTGCATCGTATGGCTACTTGGGGTTATTTATTGCCTCCTTCTTAGCCTCTACCATTTTGCCATTAAGCTCTGAGATTGTATTTACCACCTTATTATATACTACCACGTGCAACGTATGGGGATTGGTTGCAGTAGCAACCGTGGGCAACACATTAGGAGCTTTAACTTGTTATGTCCTAGGAAGATTGGGAAAGATAGAATGGATAGAAAAATACCTTCGCGTACGTAAAGAAGAGATTGACAAGTGGAATACTCGCATAAAAAAGTACGCAATGATGGCTTCGTTTTTTACGTTTGTGCCCTTAATAGGCGATATAATAGCCGTTTGCGTAGGGTACTTACGAACACCCTTTCCACAAACGGCCTTATTTATCTTTTTAGGCAAGTTAAGCAGGTACCTTGCCTGGATGTATCTTACTTATTGGATTTGGTAATCGACGCATACACGGGCCGTTACCACCTTTTTAATATAGGTAGCCGCTGCTACATGCAAAGGATGCACCTGATAAGCATTCAATGCTTCTACACTCTCTAAAGTACAATTTAACACTACATCGTAGTTAGATGCAGGCGTTTCGGGATGATTTACCCCTACTTCGATGCTCAACAAACCATCAATTTTACCGGCAAGTGACTCTAAACTTTCTTTTACGATTTGTGCATTCTCTTGTTTGCTTTTTCCTTCGGCACTTTCAGCAAGTTGCCACATTACTAAATGTCTAATCATAATATTACAAAATCATTTTTTATTGGACGAATTTATGCCTTTTCTGCCTAATTTTCTCTTTTTTTTGGGTGTTTTTTGATGTAGAAACAAAAAAAATCACTTTTTTTGCACAAAATCAATGTTTTTGTGCGAAAATTACGTGCCAAAGCAACACAACTTTATACATTATGCAAACCATCCAACAAATTTACGCCGCTCAAGGCGAGTTTTTTGCAGCTGGCAACACCTTTAGTATCGAAACCAGAAAAGCGGCTCTTTTAAAATTACGCGAAGTGATTTTGCGCAAAGAAGAGGACATCAAGAGTGCCTTGCAATTGGACTTAGGCAAATCGAAAGCCGAATCGTACATGACTGAAATTGGCATGACCTTGGCTTCTATTCGTCACCAAATAAACCACCTAAAAAAATACAGCAAACCCAAACGTGTCGGATTGAGTATTACTGCATTTCCAGGCAAAGGTTACATTGTACCCGAACCATACGGCAGGGTACTGATTATGTCGCCATGGAACTATCCTTTCCTGCTTTGCATGGATCCGTTGGTAAGTGCTGTTGCTGCGGGGAACTGCGTAATTGTAAAACCCGCTCAAACCTCCCAACATACCTCTTTGGTGATTGCCGACATCGTTAAAGAAGCCTTTGCCGTAGAGCACGTTGCATGCGTGGCAGGTGGTAGCGAAAACTGCGATTGTTTGTTGCAATTGCGTTTTGACTATATCTTCTACACGGGCAGTCCACGCATCGGAAAGATTATTATGGAAAAAGCATCCAAATACCTAACTCCGGTTACCTTGGAATTGGGTGGCAAAAGTCCCTGTATCATTGATGCTACCGCCAACATTCCGTTGGCTGTAAAACGCATGCTTTTTGGCAAGGGTTTGAACGCAGGCCAAACCTGTGTGGCACCCGACTACCTATTGGTTCAACACGCCGTAAAAGAGCAAGTGGTAGAAGAGTTTAAGCGCCAATGCAAAAAGTTTTGGGGTAAAGATCCCATCAACAACCCCAATTTCCCACGCATCATCAACCAACACCATTACAACCGATTGGTATCCTACCTATCAGATGGCAAATGTTTGGTAGGTGGCGGATGCAACAGCGATTTGCTTAAAATAGAGCCCACTTTATTAGAGGTGGACATAAAAGCAAACTGCAACATTATGCGCGACGAGATTTTTGGTCCCATTTTACCCCTTATCGAGTTTGAGTTTGTAGAAGAAGCGGTAAAATTTGTAAAAGCACAAGAAAAACCCTTGGCGCTGTATTTGTTCAGCAACAGCAAGAATGTACAACGCATCTTTAGCCGCGAAATTCCTTTTGGCGGGGGGTGCATCAACGATACCATTATGCACCTTTCCGAAAAGAACCTACCATTTGGCGGCGTGGGCAATAGTGGCATGGGTGCTTATCATGGAAAAGCAGGCTTTGATACCTTTACCCACTATAAAAGCGTCTTAAAAAGAGGAACTTGGTTGGATCCAGCCTTCCGCTATCAACCCCTTGGCAGTTTAAAAATGTGGCTTGTTCGTAAGTTTTTACGATAAGGCATTTAATATCTGAATAAAATCATTATTTTTGCTCCAAATTAACCCCTTATTTATATGTTAACAATTGGAACAACCTTATCGCCAATAGGCAAAAAAGCCTTACTATGCGGATCGGGCGAATTGGGCAAAGAAGTTGCCATCGAACTACAACGTTATGGTATTGAAGTAGTAGCTTTAGACCGCTATAACAATGCTCCTGCCATGCAAGTGGCCCACAGAAGTTATACGCTTAACATGTTAGACGGTGCTGCGCTACGCAACATCATCGAACAAGAAAAACCCGACTTTATCATTCCCGAAGTAGAAGCCATTGCTACTCCTACTTTGGTAGAATTGGAAAAAGAAGGCTATAACGTTATTCCTACTGCCAATGCAGCATGGCTTACCATGAACCGCGAAGGCATTCGCACCTTGGCTGCCGAAAAATTGGGATTGCCTACCTCTAAATACAAATTTGCTTCTACACGCGAAGAGTTTGACCAAGCCATTCAAGAAATTGGTATTCCTTGCGTTGTGAAACCCATCATGAGTTCGTCAGGTCACGGTCAAAGTACCGTTAAAAGCGAAGCCGACATTGATGCAGCTTGGAAAGAAGCACAAGAAGGTGGTCGTGCAGGCGCAGGTCGTGTTATTGTAGAAGGTTTTGTAAAATTCGACTACGAAATTACCTTGCTTACCGTACGTCACTCGGGTGGCACCACCTTTACCAACCCTATTGGTCACCACCAAGTAGATGGCGACTACCGCGAATCTTGGCAACCACAAGCCATGTCGCCTATTGCCCTAGAAAAAGCACAAAACATTGCTAAAGCCATTACCGACGCATTGGGCGGATGGGGTATTTTTGGTGTTGAAATGTTTATTTGTGGCGACGATGTTATCTTTAGCGAAGTTTCGCCTCGTCCACACGACACCGGTATGGTAACCATGATTTCGCAAGACCTTTCTGAGTTTGCTCTACATGCTCGTGCTATTTTAGGATTGCCCATTCCATCGGTTCGTTTCTTTGGAGCATCAGCTTCAAAAGCCATTGTGGTACATGGCGATACCGACAAAGTTATCTTTAGCAACCTAGAAGAAGTATTGTCAGAAGAAAACGTACAAATTCGCTTCTTTGGCAAACCCGAAGTAAAAGGTCACCGTCGTTTGGGCGTTATTCTTGCCACCGACGAAACGGTAGAGAAAGCGCTAGAACGTGCCGAACGTGCATACGCCAAACTTCAAGTAGAAGTTTTACCAAGATAAAACGGTCTATTATCAATAGTCGCTTGTCACTAGTCGACGAATCGACGAATCGACGAATCGGCAACAAAAAAATCTCAACCTCGCGTTGAGATTTTTTTATTTCTCCTTTCTCCTTTCTCAACTCTCATTTTTTTTATACCTTTGCACCCAAATTTCGTAAACTGCAGAAAACTATGGGTAAAAATCTTGTTATAGTCGAATCTCCAGCCAAAGCTAAAACCATCGAAAAGTTTCTTGGTCCCGATTTTGAGGTACTCTCTAGCTATGGCCATATCCGCGATTTAAAAACCAAGGATATCAGTATCGATTTTAAAAAGCAATACGAGCCCATCTACGAAATACCCACCGATAAAAAGAAATTGGTGGCCGATTTAAAGAAAAAAGTAAAAGAATGCGAAACCGTATGGTTGGCTTCCGATGAGGACCGCGAAGGAGAAGCCATATCGTGGCACTTGTCTCAAGTATTGGATTTGGCTAAAAAAGATACCAAACGCATTGTTTTCCACGAAATTACAAAAAATGCCATGTTGGCAGCCATCGAAAACCCACGTCAAATAGACTTGGCGCTACTAGATGCCCAACAAGCCCGTCGTGTATTAGACCGTATTGTGGGTTTTGAGCTATCGCCCATTTTGTGGAAAAAGATCAACCCATCGCTTTCGGCCGGTAGGGTACAATCGGTAGCTG
>JAZRBL010000123.1:0-1883 GCA_045635045.1 Candidatus Enterocola sp.
ACCGCTTGGCCTCCGACTTAATTGGGATTTGATGAGGTGGGAGAGTACGTGCCGCTAATTATCTATTCGCCCCGCATTAAGCAAAAAGTGCTGATTAACGACGAGGTATGTCAGATGGATATTTACCCCACCTTGTTGCATATTTTGGATTGTGAGGCGTACTGTTGGAAAGGCTTTGGGGTAAACTTGTTAGAACAAGATGCCTGGAAGAATCGGCCTATTTCGCCCAAAGAGGCGCAACGGTTATCCGATAAGATGCTTCGTGCTAATTTTTTTAAAAATGTCATTACCCAAGTGAAAAAAAAATAGCTTAGTTGTTGTTTTTTTAAAAAAAGCCTTTACCTTTGCATCATCAATGCTACTCAAGTAGCGATAACAAGCACATGAAACAATTTTTTACATACTTCTTTTACTTTTTTTACTTTACCACAAAGTAGAACGGGTTTTGATGTATGTATGTGAATAAAAAAAATAACCAATCAATATATTGAATCCCGTTCTTTTGAACGGGATTTTTTTTTTGATCCCATTGTAAAGATATGAAACGTAAAGTAGCCATTCAGGGAGTAGCCGGGTGTTTTCACGATATAGCAGCCCGCCAATTTTTTCAAAACGAAGAAATTCAAACCATTCCTTGCGATACGTTTAAGGAGTTGTTTGCTACCATCAAAAAAGACAACGCTATTTTGGGCGCAGTGGCCATTGAGAATACCATTGCTGGTAGTTTGCTTCCCAATCATAACCTGCTAAAAGAAAGTGGTATGCGTATTTTGGGCGAAACCAAGTTGCGCATTGAACACAACTTGGTGGCATTGCCCGGACAGAAAATAACCGATATTACCGAGGTATTATCGCACCCAATGGCACTGATGCAATGCGAAGATTTTTTGGCGCAATACCCCAATTTAAAGGCTGTAGAGGCCGACGATACCGCAGGTAGCGCCAAAATGATAGCCGAAGGAGGCCTCATGGGAAAGGCCGCCATTTGTAGTAAATTGGCAGCTCAAATTTACGGATTGGAGATTTTGGCCGAAGGCATTGAAACCAACAAGCGCAACTATACCCGTTTTTTGATAGTAGCCGACCCATGGACGGCCGAAGACTTTCTAAAAGAAAGAACCGTCAACAAGGCATCGGTGGTGTTTACCTTGCCACACGACGAGGGCGCTTTGGCAAAAGTATTGTCGGTACTGTGGTTTTACCACATCAACTTGACCAAAATTCAGTCGCTTCCCATTGTAGGACGCGAGTGGGAGTACCAATTTTATATCAACCTAACGTTTAATAATTACTTGGCCTACTCGCAAGCCATGGATGCCATTCGTCCTTTTACCAAAGATTTACGCACCCTAGGCGAATACGAAGCCTGTTTATAAACAGAACGATTATGATACAACCAGCAAAAAGACTCGAATCTGTACAAGAATACTACTTCTCGCGCAAGCTAAAAGAAGTAGCCGAAATGAATGCCCAAGGCATGGATGTTATTAGTTTGGGCATTGGCAGCCCGGATATGCCACCCTCAGAGAAAACCATCCAAACCCTGTGTCAAACCGCTCCACTGGCAAATGTGCATGGCTATCAGCCTTACGTGGGTATTCCCGAATTGCGCCAAGGCTTTGCCGATTTTTACCAAAAGTGGTACGGCGTAACCCTTAACCCTGCCAACGAAATTTTGCCACTCATTGGTTCAAAAGAGGGCATCTTGCATGTTACCTTGGCATTGGTAAACCCTGGCGATAAGGTATTGGTACCCAACCCGGGTTATCCTACTTACGCAGCGTTAAGCAATTTGTTAGGGGCTGAGGTAGTATACTACAATTTGCTCGAAGAACAAAACTGGCAACCCGATTTTGAAGGGCTCGAAAAGATGGACTTGAGCG
>JAZRBL010000124.1:0-12516 GCA_045635045.1 Candidatus Enterocola sp.
GCACCTTGTCTTTGTATTGCGAGTTAGGGAATGCCTTTAAAAAGCGTTCAAAAGCCACCACCGACTCGTTAAAGGGTTGGTACGACATCTCGTAGGTTACCAAAGCATAGTTGTACAAGGCATCCTCTTGAGTATTTTTATCAAAACTGGTGTTGGATGCTTGCTCAAACGCCATGCGCGCCTTTGACTTATTACCCAATTGTAGGTTAGACAAAGCAATATGATAGTAGGCATTTTGGGTCAGCCTATCGTCTACCTTAGAGGTGGTTTTACTAAGCGATGTAATGGCCTCTGGGTACTTTTGCAACTGGTAGTAAGCCATACCCAATAGGTACCAATCTTCGCGGCTAATGCGTTTGGCTTGCTTTTGGTAGTCTTCTAAGTACGCTACTGCTTGCTGGTAGTTGCCACTTTTAAAGGAGCAAGTACCCATAATGCGCTTAATTTCGGACTTTTGGCGCTCTGCTTTTTGGCGTTCCGATTTGGTGCCTTTTGCCTCTTGGGCCAACAACTTAACTCCGTACTCGGTAGCTTTTTCGCAGTTGTTGGTTAAAAAGTAAAGTTGACACACCAAATAAGGGACATGTTGTTCAAAATCGGGCTGATTTTCTACCTTTTTAAGGCACAATAACGCCTCTTTGTAGTTGCCTAATTGGTACTGAGCGTAGCCATAGTAGTAGGTAGCATTTACCTCGTACATGCCTGCCCCTTTTTTAAGCAATTGACCCAACTCGTAAGCTGCCGCATCGTATTTTTTTTGTTTGCTATGCGCCACCCCCCTGTAATATTGCAAGGCTTGTGCATCCGCCTCGTCTAACTCCGTTATACGAATCTTTTCAAATCGATTAAGCGCAGGCTTGGTTTTTCCTTCTTCAATTTCTAAAATACCAATGTACAATTGCACTTGCTCTATGTTGGACGCATAAGGATACTCTTCTGCATACGCTTCTAACAAATGCGCCGCATCGTCTTTTTTCTGATAAAAAGCCGACAACGCCATCATATTATGGGCCTGACGCTCCATTTCGGTACCTTCAAAAGCCTCAGAAGCCAATGCTTGTTCTAAATATCGGCTAGCTGCCGGATAGTTTTTGGCCATATACAGGCTTTTACCCGTTTCGTACAAATGGTTTGGATGGGTATCCAAAACCGACTGCTGTGCCCAAAGGCCTCCTGCTAGCAGGGATAGGGTGAGTGTAAGAAGTGTGTGTTTCATATCGTTTCTGACTAACCGACGAATCGACGAATCGACGAATCGTTTATTTCTTTCTTATAAATGTAATTCCGTCGCGTAAAGGTAAAATAAAATACTCTATTCCGGGCACGGTTTTTAGGTAATCGTTAAAACGCAGCAAGCCCTGGGTTTGGTAATCGTTCGACGCTACTTTCTCTACTACTTTCCCGCCCCACAAGGTATTGTCGGCCAAAATAAAGCCTCCAGGACGTACCTTATCTATTACCGCCTCAAAGTATTCAATGTAATGGCGCTTGTTGGCATCCATAAACACCAAATCGAAGGTTTCGTTGCACGTAGGCAGCCACTGCAAGGCATCGCACACCAACATTTCTATTTTGTCGGCATGGGGCGACTGGGCAATGTACCCCCGGGCAGTGTCTTCAATTTCGTCGTCAATATCGATGGTAATAATTTTTCCATCCTCTGGCAAACCCTCTGCCATGCAAATAGCCGAGTACCCCACGTAGGTTCCCAACTCCAATACACGACGAGGCTGTAACATGTGCACCAACATGCTGAGCAAACGGCCTTGAATATGGCCCGATAGCATGTGAGGGTGTAACATGCCAATGTTTACCTCGCGGGTAAGTTTGGCAAGCAATTCCGATTCGGGTTGCGAGTGTTCTAGTATGTATTTTTCTATCATTGTTTAGGCGTTTACTTAAACACCAGTTGCGATAGGTTTGTTGGGGCAAAGTACCGTGCCGCTACCTCTTGCAACTGCTGTGCTGTAATGCTGTTAATTTTTTCTTCAATATCGGCATACGATGCTAACCTGCCGTGCAAAAAGTAACTTTTTACGGCATTAAGCACCCAGGTTTCTTTGTTATCGGATGCAATGCGCTGTTGCGCCAACAACTGGCGTTTGGCCTTTTTAAGCATCGCATCGGATATGGGAACCTCTGCTAACTTTAATAACTCTTTTTGTACCAATTTTATTGCCTTGTTTAAATCGGCATGATCGCAACCCAGGTAAACACTCCAAATTCCCGTGTCGGAATACGGGGTATATTGTGCCTCTACCTGGTACACCAAGGCATGACGCTCGCGCAAACTCATGTTTAGTTTGCTATTGGTAGATGGACCTCCTAGTATATTAATGAGCAAAGAAAAAGCGTTTCGGTGGCTATCAAAAACCGACGGAGCCCTCCCCCCAATTAAGCAGTGTGCTTGCGAGGTTTGTTTGTCTTTGGTAAAGGTAACAGGTGCGTATTGTACGGGGTTGGAACGATTAAACGGCACATCTGCTGCCGCAGCAGGTTCATTTAAGTAACGATGTGCCCACAACTCTACTTGCTTTTCCGACACATCGGCCATAACAAAAAACAATTGTCTATTGGGCGTATACATGCGTTGGTAAAAAGCATCCAGGCTTTGAGCTGTTACTGCTTGCAACGACTCTTTGGTACCTAAAATGTTTCGGCCAATGGCATATCCGTCAAAAACAGCATCTTCAAAGTCGTCTATAATCGACTCGGAGGGCGTATCTAGGTAAGCATCAATTTCGTCCATCACCACATCGCGCTCCTTTAACAAATTGGCATCGGTAATGCGGGTATGCAAACTTACATCGGCCACCAACTCAAAAGCACGGTGCAAATCGCACGTAAGCGACACGGCATACACCACGGTTTCTTCTTTGGTAGTGTAAGCATTGAGCTCGCCACCCACTGCTTCTAAACGGTTTATAATTTGCGACGCCGTACGCTTTTTGGTACCTTTAAACAGCATGTGTTCGGTTAGGTGGGCGTAGCCATGCTCCAAGGGTTGTTCATCGCGCGTACCCACTCCCACATACATACCACAATAGGCCACATCGCCGCTATGCGGAATGTGCAACACTCGTAAGCCATTGGGCAAAACAAACGTATGTAAGGAAGTCTTTTTCACGTGGCAAATTGTTTTAACACAACAAGAGGGCGACTAAACAGTCTCCCTCTTGCTACAATATTAGGTTAAGAAATTAATCTTTGCTATTGTTACCCTTGTCAGAACCTACGCGGTCCATAGCACAACGGAAACCAATATCGTTAGCCGATTTAGCTTGTTCCATATAACGACGAGTAGCAGGGCCTAACCAGTACGAGCGGTCTTTCCAAGAACCCCCTTTGTAAACACGGGTGGTATTCGAAATTTGAGTAGCCAAGTATTTATCCAAACCACCTTCTGCATGGTCGGGATCGTACAAACGACGGGTAGCTTCGTCTGGATCTACTACTTCCATCCATCTGTTTACGCTACTTTGCGCGTCACCGTCTTTCCAGTTACGTACGTCTAGTTTGTTGTAGGCAGCCAAACTGTCTCTTGATACAGGAACATCGTAAGCCAAGCGGCCCAAGCTATCCAATTGGAAGTTACCTAGCGAGTCTTGTACAGGAGCTACGTATACGTTACCACGGAAGGGGTTGTATTCTGAGTATTCGTCGCTACTTGCTGGACGATATACGTCCATTACCCATTCGTTAACGTTACCTGCCATGTTATACAAGCCAAATTCGTTAGGCCAGAAAGAGTTTACAGGAGCGGTAATGTTGGCTTTATCGTTCAAGTCGCCAGATACACCCATCATGTCACCACGACCACGAGAGAAGTTGGCCATAATTTTACCACGGTGTTTGCGATCTGGGTTACGTGTTTGGGTACCGTCCCAAGGATAGATACGACGTACATCGTAATTTTCCATACCTTCTTCCGATTGCAAACCGTATGCAGCAAATTCCCATTCTGCTTCGGTTGGGAGACGATAGTTAGGCATCAACAAACCGTCCGACATGGTAGTTTTGCGAGGATCGCCAAACTCGTTGCGCGAGGTAGTTTTAGCCGATGCTGGATCGTAATCGTCAGTTTTTAGGTATTTACCAGTATTGTAAACTTTTGTTTTAGCAGTAGAGTCGTTTTCGAAACGAGAAGAGTCACGATAAATAGCTTCGAAATCGGGGAAATCGATAACGCCATTTTCTTTCAACACTTTTTCGTTTACACGGTCCGAACGCCATACGCAGTAGTCGGTAGCTTGTTCCCAGCTAACACCTACTACAGGGTACATATCGTAAGCAACGTGGGTAAAATAATAGTTTAAGTAAGGTTCGTTGTAAGCCAATTCTTCGCGCCAAACGCTAGAGTCGGGACGGCATTTTTTAGATACTTCAGAACCGTACATAAAGTTCATCCAATACACATACTCGCGCCAATCGCGGTTAGAGATTTCGTATTGGTCCATATAGAAAGTATTTACCGTAACACGACGTGGATGATTGTTCCATTCGCTATAGGTGTCTTCGTTAACACGACCCATGGTAAATGTACCACCACCAATAAGCACCATTCCGGGAGGGGTTTGTTGTTCGTATCCATCAACTACTTGGAAACCACCGTATTCTGCATCGTTGTATTTCCAACCAGTAGTATTCGATGTATTCTTGTTACAAGCAGCAATGCCCAACACAAGCAAACCGAAAAGAAGAGTTTTTTGAAAAAGGTTTAATTTCATGGTATAATTAAGGTTATTTTATTAGCCGACTACAAAGATAACTGAAATTTTGGTTCAATATTGTATAAACCTACATTTTTTTTTAGTTTTTGCCAAAAATGACTGCAAAGATGCAGATAATTTTTAAATTTGCAAAATATTAATCGGCTAAACACATAAACGCATCACCCCAAAATGCTACTAAATATAAAAGGTAGACTACTGAGTTTAGAGAGCCCACTGGTAATGGGCATCTACAACGTAAGCCCCGACTCTTTTTACACAGAGAGCGTAGAGCAAGTGTTGCCCCAAACAGTTGACATCATCGATTTAGGCGGCTGCTCTACCCGACCCGGCAGCACACCTGTCACCGCCGAGCAAGAAAAACAACGCCTAGAGCAAGGCTTTGCCCAACTAAAAACCCACTATGCCGGCATTCCTGTATCGGTCGATACCTTTCGCCCCGACATTGCCCACTGGGCCGTAACCAAGCAAGGCGCTGCCCTTATTAACGACGTATCGGGCGGTAGCGATGCCATGTTTGAGGTGGTAGCCGACGTGCAAGTGCCCTACATCCTTACCTACCCCGAAGGCGGAGGGAGCAGCGACATGCTGTTCTACTTTTCTAAACAAATAGCCCGTTTAACCCGTTTGGGCGTAAACGACATTATACTAGACCCCGGATTTGGATTTGGCAAAACGTTGCAGCAAAACTACGAAATTGCCCGCAACCTAAGCTGTTTACAAACCTTTCGGCTACCTGTTTTGGTAGGCATATCGCGCAAAAGCATGATACAAAAGGTGCTGGGCACTACCCCACAAGACTCGCTATTGGGAACCTGCATGCTTCATAGCCACCTTTTAGAAAGAGGCGCCCACATTTTGCGCGTGCACGACGTAGAAGCCGCACAGCAAGCCATAGCGATTTATAAACAGTTGCTAGTCCCTAGTCGATAGTCACTAGTCACAAGCAACAAGTGACAAACAACAAGCGACAAACAAAATATGATAGAATTTAGAATAAAAGACTTTTTTGATATCCTGATAGTAGCCATCCTGTTGTACCAAACTTACAAGCTACTAAAAGGCACAACGGGCATGAATATTTTTGCCCTGCTGGTTAGTTTTATCAGCATCTGGTTTTTGGTGTCGTTTGTGTTTCAGATGGAGCTGTTGGGTTCTATTTTAAATAAGGTGGCCAACGTAGGGGTTATTTTGTTGGTAATTTTGTTTCAGGACGACATTAGAACCTTTTTGGCCAACTTGGGAGGCAAATACGCCAATAACATTTATGCCCGCCTAAGACGCGCCTTGTTTCGCAAAAACGACCATCAACCCCAAACCAACATCAACGAAATTGTAGAATCGGTTATAGCCTGTTCTAAAACCAAAACAGGTGCCCTTATTGTGATACAAAAAGAAGGCGACTTAAACACCTATTGCCAAACCGGCGAGGTAATTGACGCCAACATCAAATCGCGCCTTATAGAAAACATCTTTTTTAAAAACACCCCTTTGCACGATGGTGCCTTAATTATTGTGGACGATCAAATTAAAGCCGTAGGGTGTATTTTACCCATCTCGCACAAGCGCGATTTGCCCAAAGAACTGGGTTTGCGCCACCGTGCAGCCTTGGGTATTACCGAAAAAACCGATGCCTACGTTATTGTAGTATCCGAAGAAACGGGCCGCATATCGTGTATGCGCCAAGGCGAAATGCTGCTAGGGGTAAGCAAAGAGCAACTTACGGAGTGGCTTTCCAATTAAAGGAGAGTTGATAAAGGAGACGTATTGATGACCGAAGGGAATAAAGGAGAAATAAAAAGGAGAAATGGGTCCATTTCTCCTTTTTTATTACGATTCACCGATTCACCGATTCATCGATTCACCGCAAAATTTTAGGCAAAGCCTAAAATTTTGCATTGTGCATATCGCCCGTTTGCATAAAGGCTTGATGCATACCAAAGCAAGTAGACAAGTTGGTAGGCGTGTGGCCTTTGCTAGCCGATGCCAAGTATTCGCGCATCAATGGGCGATAGCTTGGATCTACACAATTATCGATAATTAAGTTAGCACGTTGAATAGGCGATTTGCCACGCAAGTCGGCAATACCGTGTTCGGTAATCAATACCTTCACCGAGTGTTCGCTGTGGTCGATGTGCGATACCATAGGAACAATGGCACTAATAGCACCATTTTTAGCGGTAGATGGTGTGGTAAAGATAGAAATGTAAGCGTTGCGAGTAAAGTCGCCAGAACCACCCAAACCGTTCATCATTTTGGTACCCATAACGTGAGTACTGTTAATGTTGCCGTAAATATCGGCTTCTAGAGCGGTGTTGATGGTAATAAGACCCAAACGACGTACCAAACCAGGGTTGTTCGACAACTCTTGTGGACGAAGCACCAATTTGTTGTGGAAGAAGTCCATGTTGTCGTAAATTTCTTGCAACACAGGGTCGGTTACGGTTAGCGAGCAACCCGATGCAAAGGTAATACGGCCTTTTTTCATTAGGTCGATAACCGCGTCTTGAATTACCTCGGTAAACATGGTAAAGGCAGGAATTTCGGGGTTGTTGCCCAATTCAAACATCACCGCATTGGCAATGTTACCTACCCCACTTTGTACAGGAAGGAACGATTTAGGAATACGACCCATGCGAATTTCGTTGGTCAAGAATTCCGATACATATTTACCAATTTGAGTGGTTACTTCGTCGGGAGCAGTAAAGCCACCTACTTCGTCTTTGCGGTTGGTTTTAACCACAGCCACTACTTTTTTAGGATCTACTTTTAGTACAGGGCTACCTGCGCGGTCCGATACGCTGTACACAGGAATTTCGTGACGGCAAGGAGGGTCGCAAGGTTCGTAAATATCGTGCATGCCACGCAAGCTTTTGGGGTGGCGCTCGTTTAGTTCAATAATAATACGGTCTGCCAAGTTAGCAATGGTAGGAGAAATACCCACACCACTGGTAAGCACAATTTCGCCCTCGTCGTTAATATCGCAAGCCTCAATAATGGCTACGGTTGGTTTAGGCATAAAGCCGTAACGCAACTCTTGCGCCAATTGCGAAAGGTGCATATCAAAGTACTGCGCACCACCAGGCGTATTTAGCGAGTTACGCAAGTCTTTGTTAGATTGGTAAGGAGTACGGAAGCTAATGGCATTAGCACGCGCTAGTGCACCATCGGTGCTATCGCCGGTAGAAGCACCGGTATACATACCAATTTTAAAAGGTTTACCAGCTGCATGAAAAGCTTCGGCACGTGCGGCAAGAGCGGTAGGAACTTCTTTAGGAGCACCAGCAGGGGTAAAACCGCTAAAGCCTACTACATCGCCATCGTTAATTAGTTCGGCTGCTTGTTCAGCCGTCATTACGTTGTAAATCATACTATATAGCGTTTAATTTAGATTCGATTGCAAAGGTAATATTTTCTTTTTAATCTTTACATTTTCCGTGCTATTTTGGGGCTATTTTCACATTTTCCGCATTTTACAAGCCCTTATTATAGCAGCTCTTTTAAAATAAAATCGTTCAACTCAGCATCACCGCAGTTGAACGATTTAACAATCTCACCCTCTTCTAGTTGGCGAAACCTGCGGTTATTCTCTGATGTCCTCATAACAATGTGCCGTCTGAAATACTTTTAAAATACTCATAAGCCTCCATTGCACGCATCTTTTCCTCTGCAGTAGCCTTGGGAGGGTTCATAATAATACGATGTAGGCGTCTCGCCGCCTTGCCGTAAACAGGCTCTGTGCCTTGAAAATACGGCTCAATTGGTTTTTTCTTCATAAACTAAAAATTAAATGGAAAATATATGCTACAAAAGTAGCGTAAATAAATTATAAATGCAAACACCCATATAGCGCCCACAATTTGCCTGAAAAAGTGAACATTTTTTGCTCTACACCAATAATGGCACAAAAAAATACCACAGCAATTGACGTGAATTGGCATGGTATTTTAGCAGTAAAGAATGATCACAAAACCATTTCGCTCGTAAAACCCCACAGCATCGTTGTACGCATCGACCGTAATAAATCGACAACCCGATTGAGGATTCTTAATAAGAAAGGTTTTGATAATTCCTAACAAAGCAGAACCAATTCCTTTGCTTTTTTGACTTGTTTCTATGGCAAAACGACCTATTTTCATAGCAGGGAAGTGCTTCCTTCGCTTTTCGTTTACAAACCTTTTACGCATTTGTCGATTAAAGTTTGTTTTAGAATCAAAAATCTCTGCCGATAAATTGTCGTTTGACAAAGAAAAGTAGGCAATAACATCGTTATTTTCTTCTAACACATACGATACAGCAAGTAGGGTTTTTCGGTAGTTCTCTGATTGGCATAAAATAAAATCGTTCAACTCAGCATCACCGCAGTCGAACGATTTTATAATATCACCCTCATGCAATTGACGTACCCTGCGAACATTGGTATTCTCCGTTACTGCTGACATAAATCGCAACCTCCAGCTAAGTTAAGGAACTTATGTGCATTAAACACTTTCTCTTTTTCTTCGGGTGTAGCCGTTTTAGGGTTTTTAACAAGGCGCCAAAAACGTTGCGCCGCTTTCCCATGTAGTTGAATGGGAGCACCTTCTAGGTGCAAATCTCTGTTGTTCTTCATAAACTAAAAATTAAATGGAAAAATATATGCTACAAAAGTAGCGTAAATAAATTATAAATCTTTCTATTTACAAATTTTAACACACTCTCTTGTTAAGAGAACATCGATTATTTCGAGCAGCAAGAGCAATGATAAGCTTGCAGGGATAGGAAAGCGTCCCCTCCCTCACCCGAAGCGCAGCGAGGGTGAAACCAAACGAAAATAACACGTGTAAACACGAAAAAAATAAACAATAACAAAATATCGATATTTATGAAAAATTTTACAAAACAAATTCTAAACAACACCTTGTTTAAACCCACAAGGTGGATTTTGCTTGCGCTAATGTTCTTACTTGGAACTGTAAGTGCGTTGGCGGCGGATCTTAATGGCACAATATACTTTGAAAAACCTGATGGTTGGGGAAGTGATATTTATTTTTGTGTAGGGCATGGTTCGTGGTCAGATATGGATAATAAAATGACTAAGGTTTGCGGAAATTACTACAAGATTACAATAAACTGGGGAGGTGCGACTAATATTGGTTTCACTGACTGTAATTTAAGTGGATGGAGCGATAATAATGAAAGCATATCAAGCAGATATGCGTGGGTATGCGATAATAAAACTCCTTTAACTGATAAACTAGGAACAGGAAGAATGTACTATATATCAAATGGTTCTATTACCTATAAAACTCAAACATCAGACCCAACTTGCGTAACCTCCTACACCGTAAAAAAATCAGAAAGCGGAGCAACAACAGATGGTACTGTTAAATTAGGTACTACAACGCTTACTACAACTGCAGTATCAATAAATTCTGGAAGTTATGACCTTTCAATTACTGCTCCTACTGGCTATAAAGTATCTGAAGTTTCTGTTGGTGGAGGCTCATTAACTACGCCAGGTTCAACAGGTTCTGCTGAATACTCAGGTACTGTTAATGTTAGTGCAAATACTACTGTTAGTGTTACTTATGCAAAACTTACCTATTCTATTACCTACAACGCAAATGGTGGTTCTGGTGCTCCTACAGCTCAAACTAAAACTTATGGAGAAACTTTAACTCTTAGCTCTATCAAACCTACTCGTACAGGTTATACATTTACAGGTTGGAATACAGCTTCTAATGGCTCTGGTACAGCATATGCGTCAGGCGCATCTTATACAGCAAATGCTGAGGCAACCCTTTACGCTCAATGGAAAGCAGATACCTATGCTATTACATACGATGCTAACGGTGGCGAAGGAGCTCCATCTCAACAAACTAAGACCTATGGACAAAACTTAACTCTTAGTTCTACTGTACCTACTCGTACAGGTTACACCTTCCAAAATTGGAATACAAAAGCAGACGGTTCTGGTACTTCATACGTGAAAGGTGGAACCTATACAACTAATGCTGCAGCAACTCTTTATGCTCAATGGAAAATCAATACCTACACCATTACCTACAACGCTAATAATGGTTCAGGTGCACCTGCTGCACAAACTAAAACTTATGGAGAAACTTTAACTCTTAGCTCTATCAAACCAACTCGTACTGGTTATACCTTCCAAAATTGGAATACAAAATCTGACGGTACTGGTACTACATATGCTTCAGGTGCTTCTTATACAGCAAATGCTGCGGCAACTCTTTATGCTCAATGGAAAGCAGATACTTACACAATTACATATGATGCAAATGGTGGTGTTAACCCTCCTGCTGCACAAACAAAAACCTATGGAGTAAGTTTAACTCTTACTACAAGTAAACCTACTCGCGATGGTTACAACTTTACTGGTTGGAATACAGCCGCTAATGGTTCTGGTACCGCATACGCGTCAGGTGGTACTTTTACAACAAATGCAGCTACAACTTTATATGCTCAATGGGAAGAAATTTGCTACCAAACTGCTACAGAAGGAACTGGTTCGTATAGCAATGGTGAAATAACTCTCTCTGCTAAATTTAATACCTGTGGCAGTGCATACATTGGTTTCCAATGGAAAGAAGAAGGTAAAGATTGGTGTTATGATAATAGCAATGATTGCTATGTACAACTTGGTTCACAAACCAAACAAAATGAAATAGCAACAGCCACTGTTACAAAGGCTAGTGGCACATCTTACGTGTTCAGACCATATATTGTTGTTGGAAACGACGCTAAAAATTGGCTATATGGAACAGAATTTACTGTTGGTACATGTACTCTACCAATTATTAACTCTACCGACGCAGACTTTAACAAAAACAACTTTGCAGATTTTGCAGCGCTTTATGTAACCGATTGCTCTGGTAAAGAAGTTACTGCTTATCAATGGTACAAAGACGGTAATGAATATGTATCTAAATGCAATTATACAACTAAAGACGGTGTAGTTAATGGAGATGCTGGCAAAACCAACAACATCCGTCCTAACGCAGCAGGTAACTATACTTGTAAAGCAACCTACAAAGATGGCTCATCTGCTACTTCTGCAGCATTTGTAGTATCTGCTACAAGTGGAATCACTTATGCAGATTTCAAATCTAACTTACCAGTAATCATGGTAAATACAGGAAAAAAGGACTTCCCTAGTTGTCCTGTAGCGAACGAAACTGCATCTAAAAATGCAGAAAAAATGAAGAAGAAACTTTCTGTAGATGTTAAAATCCTATTTGATGGAAGCATTGTTTACGACCGTAAAGCTCGTATGGCTTACCGTGGTTCTTCTTCGCTAAACTTCCAAAAGAAATCATACGCATTCTGCCCTGGTGATGCCAACTGTGGTGATGCCGATAAAGGACCAGACTACGTAAAAACGGCTAAACTAAACATGCTTGGCATTGGCGAAGCTGCCGATAAAGATTGGGTTCTTTATGCAGCTGCAGCCGACCCATCTATGCTACGTAACCGCATGGTATTTGAAACTTACCAAGCAATGCGTCCTGGCGAATGGGGTGTAAAAAGCCGTTATGTAGAGCTAATCATCAATGGTGAATACAAAGGTGTTTACTTGATGATGGATAAAATCACCCAAAACAAAAAACGTGTTAATGTAGAGTGGGATGTAAAAGACGAAACCAAACGTGGCTTTATCCTTAAATTTGATAAAACCGATATACCAGACCGTTCTGTTGATTATCCAGATGGAGACGAAAAAACATTCTTGTCTAAATATTCAGGTAAATATGACATTACAACTTACGATGCTCAAGTAGACCAG
>JAZRBL010000125.1:0-12324 GCA_045635045.1 Candidatus Enterocola sp.
TATTTGGCATCTTTGACCAAATACAACAAGATAGAAATAAGTGAAAAGCCTGCTCATACTAACCGATGCCCTGCCCCCTGCCTTTGCTCCTCGCATGGGGTACTTGATACAATACCTGTGCAATAGGGGGTATAAAGTAACCGCCATAGCACCGGCATTAGAGGGTACGTTGTGCAATATTTCTGTTCCCGAGGCATGTGTGCACTCTGTTTCTATTCCCCCCAAAACGGGGTTTGGCAAGGCGCTAGCCCTTGCAGGTGATGTTTTTTGTAACCAAACAGAAAACCATTTTTACCAGCAAGTAAAAGAGCTGATTGCAGACCAACCTTTTGACGTGGTTTTGTGCAGTACCTACGAAACCTTTCCGCTGCACACAGCTAAAAAAATAGCGCAAGAACTAAACGTACCCTTTTGGGCCGATTTGCGCGATATCACCGAACAATTTGGCACACATTATAGCCAACAACGCCACCCCAACTTATCGTACTTGGCAAAATTGTTTTCGCACCTAAAAATGAAGCGCAGAAACCACCTTATACGCAAGGCCACTGCCCTTAGCACGGTTTCGCCATGGCACCAACAATTCTTGCAAAAAAAACACCCACAAGTACATTTGCTATACAACGGCTACGACCCCGAACTTTTTACCTACCAAGAAGCCAAAACAGACCATTTCACCGTAGTTTATACCGGTAAGTTGGTGAATACAGAGGTAAGCAACCCCACCCTATTTATTGCAGCAATAGAACAGCTGTTAAGCAGCGAACAACTGCCCGCGGCAGAGGTAAAAGTAGACTGGTACGTACCCCAAGAGTGCATAGCACAAATAGAGTTCTTTTTAAGTGCCGCTAAGCACACCCGTTTGTGCTCTAGAATTATGGAAATGGTGCCAGCCACCCAAGTTCCTACCGTTCTGCACCAAGCCTCTGTGGTATTGGTATTGGCCTGTCCGCCCACCAAAAATGGACCCAAAGGCATTATGACCACCAAGTTTTTTGAAGCCCTGGGCTGCGAAAAACCCGTTTTGTGCGTTCACAGCGACGAAGCCTGCCTGGCAGACGCCATCAAGCAAACCAACGCTGGCCTTGCCGCCCAAAACATCGACCAAATAAAAGATTTTCTATTGGAACAATACAGCCAGTGGAAAGCACAAGGGTGCACCCGCCAAACGGTTAACCCTGCAGAAAAAGAGAAATTTTCGCGCCTTACCATTGCCAAGCAGTGGGAGGAGTTACTAAACAACATTGTGCCCTAACATGCTATCCATTCTAATACCTACCTACAATTTTGATTGCACAGCATTGGTTAAGACCTTGGCCACACAATGCGAGCAAGCAGACCTTGTGTTTGAAATTTTGGTAGGAAACGATGCCTCTACCCAGTGCCTGGATGCACTAACGGCGATGAGCAGAATGGAGCATGTAGAAGTGCTATCGGCAGCCAACAACATGGGCCGAAGCAAAATGAGAAACCTATTGGCCGATAAAGCAGCCTACAACACCCTGCTGTTTATCGACTGCGACGCCGATGCATCGGGCAACCCTGCTTACATCCGCCAGTACCTGCCTTATATAGGAACGCCCTGCTGTGTAGTGGGCGGAACGCAAACACACCCATCGCTTAACAGCGTAGAAACACGCCTTAACTATACCTACGACCTGCTGCGCGAAACGCAAAACAGCCCAAAAGGGCATTTTACCACCTTTCAGTTTTTACTAGACAAAGCCCTATTTAACAAGGTACGATTTGACGAAACCATTAGCTCTTACGGCTTTGAGGATAGCTTTTTTGGTTACGAAATAGCCCAACTATCGCCCATTCAATACATCAACAACCCCTTGGTACATACGGGCATGCGCACCAACGCGGCTTATCTGGCAAAAATAGACGAGCTCTGCACCACCCTGGTACAACTGTACCACAGCGACAAGCAAACCACGCTGCTAAAGGTATCCAAACTGGCTCGCTACCTGCACACCCTACACCGTCTTAAACTGCACAAAGTGTTTGCGTGCCTGTTTCAGGCCTTTGAAAAGCGCATCGTTAAAAACCTTTGCAGCCCCACCCCCTACCTCCGCAACCTAGACCTTTATAAGCTAGGCGGTGCGTGTAAAAAGGTGTAATTAGTATTGTAACCGTATAGGCTTAGTCGCTATTTCTGCACTTTTTTTGCAAAAAAGTTATTTTTATTTTTGTATTTCAATAAATAGTCTTATCTTTGCAAACCATTTCTGCGGCTGTGGCGTAATTGGTAGCCGCGCCAGACTTAGGATCTGGTGCCGAGAGGCGTGGGGGTTCGAGTCCCTTCAGCCGCACTTTTTAAACAAACCGTTGCTTAATGGGCAGCGGTTTATTTTATTTATAATTAGTTTTTAAAACGTATGAATGTAAATCAAAACAACATCGACGCGGTAAACGCTACCTTATTGGTAACCATTACCAACGCTGACTATGCTGAAAAAGTAAACAAAGCCATTAAAGAATTCTGCAAAAAAGCTAACATGCCTGGCTTCCGTAAAGGTTGTGTTCCTGCAGGATTGGTTAAAAAAATGTATGGTAAAGGTTTATTGGCCGAAGAAGTGAACAAATTGGTTTCTGAAGCTCTTTACAACTATATTAAAGATAACAACCTAAATATTTTAGGCGAACCTCTTCCTACCGAAGGTTTTGAAGCTCCATCGCTAAACGAAGGCGAAGACTTTACTTTCTCTTTCGACATTGCATTGGCTCCTGAAGTGAACCTTGCATGGAACAAAGACGTAAAAGTTCCTTACTACACCATCGATGTTGACCAAACTTTGATTGACAAACAAGTGGCTGCTTACCGTGGTCGCTATGGCAAATACGTTCAAGCCGACGACGTTCAAGAAAAAGACGTTATTAAAGGCGAACTAGTTGAACTAAACGCTGACGGTAGCGTAAAAGAAGACGGTATTAAAGTAGAAAACGCTATGCTTAGCCCTGGCTACATGAAAGACCAAGACCAAAAAGCAAAAGTTTTGGGCGTAGCTAAAGAAGCATCGTTTGTATTCAATCCTAGCAAAGCTTACCAAAACGAAAGCGAAATTGCATCGCTTTTGCAAATTAAAGCAGAAGAAGCAAAAGAATTTAGCGCTGACTGCCAATTTACCGTAAAAGAAATTACTCGCTTTGCCGAAGCTGAAATGAACCAAGAGTTCTTTGATGCATCGTTTGGTAAAGACACCGTAAAAACCGAAGAAGAATTCTACGCTAAAATTAAAGAAGGTTTGCAAGAACAATTTGTTGCCGATAGCGACATTAAATTTGTAATTGACCTTCGCGAATACGCTTTGAGCCAACTTAAAGACGTTCAATTTGCTGACGCTACCCTTAAACGTTGGTTGAAATTGAACAACGAAAACATGAGCGACGAAGACATTGCCAACGAATATCCTAAAATGATTGAAGATTTGAAATGGCAAATGGTTAAAGACTTGTTGGCTAAAGAAAACAACGTTAAAATTGAAAAAGAAGACATCGAAGCTGTTGCTAAACGTTCTGCTAAAGCACAATTTGCTCAATACGGCATGCTAAACGTTCCAGAAGACATTTTGGCTAACTACGTTGAAGAAATGTTGAAAGACAAAAACGGTGCTCGTAACGCTGCCGAACGTGCTGGCGAAAACAAAGTTATCGCTATCATCAAAGAAAACATCAGCATCGAAAACAAAACCGTATCGTTCGACGAATTCAACAAATTCTTTGAAGGTAAATAAGTAAAACTTACTTCATACGCAAAAGGGTTGACCAATGGTCAGCCCTTTTTTATGTTTTGCAGGCCAACAAGTTACCCCTAAAACATTGTTTTTTTGCAGGGCATTCACTAACTTTGTAGATTGTAGTTATTGTATCTCAATTACTTATGGTTTTAAATTACATTTGGGCGGGATTTTTCTTGATTGCATTTGTTGTTGCACTTATTCAACTTATTGCATTCCAGGATGTTAGCGTTTTTTCGCGCATGGTGCAAAGCACATTCGATATGTCCATTTTTGCTGTAATGGACATAGCACTTCCTTTGGTGGGCATTATGACCTTGTGGCTAGGACTCATGAACATTGGCGAAAAAGCTGGATGTGTGCGTTTTCTTTCGCGCATTATCGGACCTTTTTTCTCTAAATTATTTCCCGAAATTCCCAAAAACCACCCCGTAAATGGGCAATTGCTGATGAACTTTTCGGCCAACATGCTGGGATTGGACAATGCTGCTACCCCACTTGGATTAAAGGCCATGCAAAGTTTGCAAGAACTTAACCCTAACAAAGATACTGCATCGAACGCCCAAATTATGTTTTTGGCGCTCAACACATCGGGGCTGACCCTAATTCCCATTGCCATTATGGCGCAACGCTCGCTGTTGGGAGCGGCGAATCCAACCGATATTTTTATTCCCCTTTTAATGGCAACTTATTGCTCTACGCTCATTGCCATTTTGTACGTAGGAATTAAGCAAAAATTACCGCTATGGAACGCCACCTTTTTAGGTTGGGTAGGCGGCATTACAGCTGCCATTGGAGCATTAGCGTGGTACGTTTCTACCCTATCGCGCGAAGAAATGTTGGTTTTCTCCAACCTATTTAGCAACATTTTGCTGTTTAGCATCATCATTGCTTTTATTGGCGGTGCCTTGTACAAAAAAGTAAACGTTTTTGAAGCCTTTATAGACGGCGCTAAAGAAGGTTTTAGCACGTCGGTAAAGATTATCCCCTACATGGTGGCGATGTTGGTAGGAATCGCCGTATTTCGCGCCTCAGGGGCCATGGATTTACTGGTTCTTGGCATTGAAAAATTAGTGGGGCTATTTACCAACCAAACCGACTTTGTGGGCGCGCTACCTACCGCCTTTATGAAACCCTTAAGCGGAAGTGGAGCCAAAGCCATGATGGTAGAGGCCATGAACACATACGGTGCCGATTCGTTTATTGGCCGATTATCTTGCCTGTTCCAAGGCGCTGCTGATACCACCTTTTACATCATAGCTTTGTACTTTGGTTCGGTAGGTATCAAGAAAACCCGCTATGCGGTAGGTGCCGGATTAATTGCCGATATAGGCGGCGTAATTGCAGCCATTTTGATTGCTTATTTGTTTTTTGCTTAAATAATTTATCATGATTAGTTATCATACCGAAGACATTAAAAAGCCTAACATTTGTACCCGACGCACATCGGCATGGGTAAAAAAGATAGCAGCATCGCACGGAAAAACCATCGGTGAAATCGCCTATATTTTCTGTTCCGACCCTTACATTTTAGAGGTGAACAAACAGTATTTACAACACGATTATTTTACCGATGTTATTACGTTCGATTATACGGAAGGTAACAAAATATCGGGCGATATTTTTATTTCGCTCGACACCGTACAAAGCAACGCCGAACAATTTGGCGTAGATTTTTACGAAGAATTAGAACGCGTAATTATACACGGTATTTTGCATCTTTGCGGATTCAAAGACAAAGAAGAAGCAGAAGAAGCACAAATGCGAGAAGAAGAAAATAAAGCCATTTCATCGTTAGAAAAACCACTTAAAAAATGACATTTCAGTACGACGTTATTGTAGTAGGCGCAGGACACGCAGGTTGCGAGGCAGCCGCCGCAGCAGCCAACATGGGATCAAAAACCTTGCTCATTACCATGGACATGAACAAAATTGCCCAAATGAGCTGCAACCCTGCCATTGGAGGCATTGCCAAAGGACAAATAGTGCGCGAAATTGACGCTTTAGGCGGTTTTACTGGCGTAGTAACCGACCGAAGCTCGCTTCAATTTAGAATGCTGAACCGTTCTAAGGGCCCTGCTATGTGGAGCCCCCGCTCGCAATGCGACCGCATGAAATTTATTCAAAACTGGCGCGGCATACTAGAACAAACTCCCAACCTTTACATTTGGCAAGACACGGCCGTTGGATTGCTTATTAAAGACAATACGGTTTACGGGGTAAAAACAGCATTAAACGTCGATTTCATCGCAAAAAGTGTGGTGCTTACCAACGGTACTTTTTTAAATGGTTTGATGCACATTGGCAAAACCCAATTGGCTGGTGGCAGATGTTCGGAACCTGCCAGCTACGGCATTACCGAACAGCTAAAAGAAATAGGTTTTACAACCGACCGTATGAAGACAGGAACCCCTGTTAGAATTGACATTAGAAGTGTAGATTTTGCCCATCTCACCGAACAACCTGGCGAGTTTGACTTTCATAAATTTTCGTATTTAGACGAGCCTTTACGCCCCCTTAAACAGCTACCTTGCTACACCCTTAACACCAACGAAGCAGTACACGAGGTATTGCGCGGTGGGTTAAAAGATTCGCCGCTTTACAACGGACAAATTAAGAGCATTGGACCTCGTTATTGCCCCAGTATCGAAACCAAAATTGTTACCTTCTCCGACAAAGATTCTCACCCCTTGTTTTTGGAGCCAGAGGGCGAAAATAGCACCGAATACTATTTGAATGGGTTCTCATCGTCGTTGCCTTTAGAAGTACAACTAAACGCCTTGCAGCAAATTCCAGCCTTTAAAAACATTCATATTTTCCGTCCTGGATACGCCATTGAATACGACTTTTTTGACCCTACCCAACTGTTGCATAGCCTAGAAACCAAGCTGGTAAAAAACCTATTTTTTGCCGGTCAAATCAACGGAACTACAGGCTACGAAGAAGCAGGCGGACAGGGCTTAATTGCAGGTATCAACGCGCACCTAGCCACCCAAGGAACCGACCGTTTTAGCTTGGGCAGAGACGAGGCCTACATTGGTGTTTTAATTGACGATTTGGTAACCAAAGGCGTGGACGAACCCTATAGAATGTTTACCTCAAGGGCCGAATACCGCATCCTTTTGCGCCAAGACGACGCCGACCAACGCCTAACACCTAAGTCAAGACAAATTGGTTTGGCCGACGACAGACGTTGGAATCTGTTGCAAGAAAAGAAACAACACTGCGAGGCATTGAGCGAATTACTTCGTGCCGAATCGGCTACCCCAGAGCAAGTAAACGAAGGCTTGCGTGCTATTGGCAGCACCGAAATTAAACACCGCCACAGACTAAACGAACTATTGCTTCGTCCTGGTGTAGATTTGGCATTTTTGGCAACACGTGTTCCAGTGCTACAAAAAGCAGTAGATGCCCTACCCAACCGAAAAGAAGAAATAATGGAAGAGGTAGAAATTACCTTTAAATACGCGGGCTACATTGATCGCGAAAAGCAAATTGCCGAGAAATTGCACCGCCTAGAACATATTAAAATTAAAGGCAAATTTGACTATGCTTCCATTACCGCTATCTCTACCGAAGCGCGTCAAAAGCTCATTAAAACCGACCCAGAAACCATTGCACAAGCCAGCCGCATACCAGGCGTATCGCCCAGCGACGTCAATATTTTGCTGGTAATGATGGGACGATGATAATCTTTGTTCCACGTGGAACAACCAACAAATTACAAGCGACAAACAACATACAACAAATACAATGAACCTACAAGAAGCACAAAACGCCATTAGAACCGTAATGGATTTTCCTAAAAAAGGGATTGGTTTTATTGACCTTATTCAACCTTTACAAAACCCAGAATGGGTAAGTTGCGTACGCAAAGAAATGCGTCAATTGCACCAAGACAAAGGCATCACTAAGATTGTTGCTATTGAATCTAGAGGGTTCTTTTTTGCCTCTATATTGGCTGCCGATTTGCAAGTAGGCTTAGTACCCATTCGTAAAAAAGGCAAACTTCCTCCCGAAACCATTAGCGAAACGTACCAAAAAGAATACGGCGAAGACACCATAGAAATGCTAAAAGATAGCCTAAACGAGAACGATGTTGTTTTACTACACGACGATATTTTAGCTACCGGTGGTACCATTGTTGCAGCTTGCAACATGCTTAAAAAAATTGGTGTTAAAAAGATTTACATCAATTTTATTGGCGAAATTGATTTTCTAGAAGGCCGCAAGCTAATTGACCCAACCATAGAAACCACCGCGTTGTTTCATTTTTAAATAGCGTAGGGAAAGACCAAAACACCGATTAACCGATTATTCACATTCGTTCATCAATTCGTCGCCGATTAGTCAATTCACCAACAAAACATGCCCTACACCGACCACATAAAACAATTGGTTGCCGCCCTGCCTAGCACGCCGGGGGTTTACCAATATTTTAATAAGGAAGGTAAAATTATTTATGTAGGCAAGGCAAAAAACTTGAAGCGACGCGTATCGTCGTACTTTAACAAGTCGCAACAAAGTGCCAAAGTAACCGCGTTGGTAAAACACATTTTCGACTTAAAATACATTGTTGTTGAAAGCGAAAACGATGCGCTTCTGTTAGAAAACAACCTAATAAAACAATACCAACCTCACTACAACATTTTGCTAAAAGATGGCAAAACGTACCCTTGGTTGTGTATTACCAAAGAAGAATTTCCACGCATTTTTAAAACGCGCCAAGTGTTGCGTGGAGCAGAATATTTTGGTCCGTATAGCTCGGTTTGGGTACTGGATACCCTGCTGGATTTAATCCGCAGCATTTACCCTATAAGAACCTGCAAAATGCCCCTTTTTTCCGATAAAATTAGCACAGGCAAATACAAGCTGTGCTTGGAATACCACATTAAAAATTGCATGGGTCCTTGCGAGGGAAAACAAAGCAAAGAAGATTACCAAAAAATGATTTCCGAAATTAGGGAAATTGCCAAAGGAAATAGTTCGGTTATAACAGGCATGTTGCAAAATGAAATGAAACAACTAGCCGCCGAATACCGCTTTGAAGAGGCAGCCGCCGTAAAGGCCAAATTAGACGCTCTGTTGCAATATCGTACCAAAACGGTAATTACTACCACCGGAGCAGAGAACTTGGATGTAATGAGCTACGAAGAGGACGGAAACGCGGTTTACATCAACATGCTCCACATTGTAGAAGGATCGGTTGTAAAAGGGCTTACCATAGAATACAACAAACTAATGGACGAAGCCCCCGAGGATGTGTTGGCCATGGGCATGCTAGAGTTGCGCGACCGGTTGGGTAGCAAGGCAAAAACCGTATTGGTTCCGTTTATTCCGGCCATAGAATTGGATGGCGTAACCCTAATCATTCCACAACGTGGCGACAAGAAAAAATTGCTAGATTTATCGATACAAAACGTAAAACAATACAAGGTTGATAAGTACAAGATATCGGAAAAACTAAACCCCGAGCAACGCCAAACACAGGTGTTACATGCGCTAAAAGAACACCTAAAATTAGACAAACTGCCCATGCACATTGAATGCTTTGATAACTCCAATATATCGGGCGATAGCGCTGTGGCAGGATGTGTGGTATACAAAAAAGGAAAGCCTTCTAAACAAGATTATAGAAAATACACCATTAAAACGGTGCAGGGCCCAGACGATTATGCCTCTATGCGCGAGGTAGTGTACCGCCGTTATAAACGCATGCTGGATGAACAAACTCCCCTACCCGATTTAATTATTGCCGACGGGGGTGTGGGACAAATGCAAGCCATTCGTGAAATGATAGAAGCGCTCGGTTTGAACATTCCCATTGCCGGGTTGGCAAAAAACGACAAGCACCAAACACGCGAATTGCTTTTTGGTTTTCCGCCGCAAAGCATCGGACTAAAAGCTACCGACGCTTGCTTTAAATTTTTAGCAGGCATGCAAGAAGAAGTGCACCGATACGCCATTGAATTTCATCGGGACAAGCGAAGCAAGAAACAAACCGCCTCGGAGCTGGACGAAATTAAAGGAATTGGCGAAGAAACCAAAAATAAACTTTTATTAACATTTAAAAGCGTAAAACGAATTAAAGAGGCAACACGCGAAAACCTAGAAAATTGCATCGGAAAACACAGAGCATCAGTAGTTTACGATTATTTTCACGGCTAGTTAAGTGTCTCAGAATTTAAAATTTAACCACAAACCGTACAGACGGTCGCAAAAAATAGCAGTAAAAACAGAAAAAATGAGGGTAGTTATACAACGCGTTACTTTTGCCAAAGTAGAAGTAGAAAAAAAAGTAGTGGGCGAAATAGAAAACGGCATGATGATTTTGGTTGGCTTTGAAAACGAAGACAACAACGAAGACCTAACTTGGATGGCAAACAAAATTACATCGCTTAGAATTTTTGACGACGAGCAAGGAGTGATGAACAAAAACATCATGGATGCGGGCGGCGACATTTTATGCATTAGCCAATTTACCTTGCACGCGCAAACCAAAAAAGGCAACCGCCCATCGTACATCAAAGCAGCCAAAGGCGAAGTGGCGCAACCGCTTTACGACGAATTTTGCAACAAACTAAAAAATAACTTGAATAAAGAAATAAAAAAAGGTATTTTTGGTGCCGATATGAAAGTGTCTCTCTTAAACGACGGACCTGTTACCATTTGCATCGATTCTAAAAACAAAGAATAATGAAAGACTTTAAAGAATTATTTGAAAGCTATCCCCTACCCGCTACCTTGGAACAAATTAAAGCGGAGGTAAAAAATATCATCGACAAACGCTTTGAGCAAGTAGACCGCATGAGCACTTGCAAAGAGCTGTTTGCTCACCTAGAATTAACCACCTTAAAAGTAACCGACAACGAGGATAGCGTTAAGGCCTTGGTAGAAAAAATAAACGACCTAGACGAAAACTTTCCTGAGCTAAGCAAGCCCATGGGAATTTGCGTGTATCCATCGTTGGTAGAAACCGTAAAAAACAGCCTTACCGAAGACGTAAAAATTGTAACGGTAATTGGTTTTCCTTCGTCGCAAACCTACCTAGAAGTAAAGGTAGCCGAAACCGCTTTAGCGCTCTCTTACGGGGCCGACGAAATTGACATGGTACTTCCTGTTGGAAAATTCTTACAAGGCAACTACGACGATGTATTTGACGAAATTTCGGAAATCAAAGACTGCTGTCGTGGAGCTAAACTAAAAGTAATTCTAGAAACAGGAGCATTGGGAAGCATCGAAAACATTCACAAAGCCGCTATTTTGGCCATGGAGGCAGGTGCCGATTTTATCAAAACATCTACTGGAAAAGACGAACCCACCAACCTATACCACGTATATGCCATGTGCAAAGCCATGGATGCGTACTACAAACAAACCCAAAAACGCGTGGGCATTAAAGTGGCTGGTGGCGTAACCACCAAACAAGATGCCTTGCTTTACTATTGCATTGTAAGCGAACTGTTGGACCAAGAATGGCTAACGCCCAATTACTTGCGCATTGGGGCTAGCAAACTGGCCAACAACCTGCTTACCGAAATAGAAAAAGAAGAAGTAAAATATTTCTAAAACAAACATTCACCCCATAGAAAAAGGCTGGTCGCTAAACGAACCAGCCTTTATTATTATCTCCTTTAAAATAAGCTTACACATTGAAGCGGAAATGCATAATGTCACCATCTTGTACCACATACTCCTTGCCTTCGACGCTCATTTTGCCCGCTTCTTTACAAGCAGCTTCAGAACCTAGGGTAATGAAATCTTCAAATTTAATTACCTCTGCACGGATAAAGCCTTTTTCAAAGTCGGTATGAATAACACCGGCACATTGTGGGGCTTTCCAGCCACGTTGGAAGGTCCAAGCGCGTACTTCTTGTACACCTGCTGTAATGTAAGTTTGAAGATCTAACAATTTATAAGCGGCTTTAATAAGGCGTGCAACACCCGACTCTTTTAGGCCTACTTCTTCTAAGAACATTTGGCGTTCTTCGTAGGTTTCTAGCTCGGCAATATCGGCTTCGGTAGCTGCAGCAACAATTAAAATTTCGGCATTTTCGTCTTTTACAGCCTCTCTAACCGCCTCTACGTAGGCGTTTCCGTTAACAGCGCTGGCTTCGTCTACGTTGCAAACGTACATAACAGGCTTGTCAGTTAGCAAGCACAAATCGCGTACCAATTTACGTTGCTCTTTGTCCAATTCTACGGTACGAGCCGATTTTCCTTGTTCCAAGGCTTCTTTATACATGGCATAAATGGTATAAAGCGCTTTGGCATTTTTATCGCCTGCATTGGCTTGTTTGTATACTTTTTGAATGCGGCTGTCGATGGTTTCAAGGTCTTTTAATTGTAGCTCCATGTCGATGATTTCTTTGTCGCGTACAGGGTCTACGCTACCATCAACGTGGGTAACATTTTCGTTGTCAAAACAACGCAACACGTGCAAAATAGCATCGGTTTCGCGAATGTTAGCCAAGAATTTATTACCAAGGCCCTCGCCTTTGCTAGCTCCTTTTACCAAACCAGCAATGTCTACAATCTCTACCGTTGTAGGAACGATGCGTTGTGGATTGATTAATTTGGCTAT
>JAZRBL010000126.1:0-9697 GCA_045635045.1 Candidatus Enterocola sp.
AACCGTTCCAAGTTTCGTTGGAAAATTTAATAGATAGGGTGTTGTATGGAATTTCTACTACTTGTTTTTTATAGTTTTCGTTGATTCCTGCCGATGCACCCGACCAAGTATTTATTTTTCTGTAATTGCTCTCACCTTTTAACAATACGTACACTCCCATATCGCCATCTTTGTCGACATAAGCTATACTCGAAGTTTTTACCTCAAACTCCAACCGTTTGGTGTACACAGAAACATCGTTAGGCAACTGATAGATGATGTAATTCTCGTGCGAAATATGTACTAAATACGATTGTTCAGTATCGTCTTGAAATACCACACAATCGTGTACATCAATGTCCTTTTTTAAGGTAACAAACGCTACCGCATTGGACGTATTTAGCGAAGCCACACCATTAAACAAAGCCGACAATACAAAACGATACGAAGTACCCATCTTTAAACCGGTAACAGTCATTTGGGTAGCATCGCTAGGTGCCGTATACGTAGCACCCGACAGCGTATCTACGATGCGATAAGCCGTAGCTCCTTGTACAGGCGTCCATGCTAAACAGGCAGAGGTAAAGCTAACATCCGTGTACGATAAGGTAGTTTGAATCGTAGTAGAACATTCTCCGTACAAATGAACGGTGCTTCCGTTAGAGAAGGTTAAGATTCCTGTATAAGAGCCCATCGCTGTTGGGTTAAAAGTAACACGCAAAGTGGTAGTGGTTACAGAACAAACATCCTTTTTAGGCAAATCTTGTGCATTCTCTAGGGTAAAAGCTCCATTGTTACATGTAGCGGTTACATCATCGGTTAATGCCGCATAGGTAACAACAACCGTACCCGTTCCTTTTTCACCTATTTTTACTGCACCAAATTGTAGGGCGTTTTGAGCCACAGAAATGGTAGGTTGATAGGTTAAAACAATATCACGCACATCTTTTTTTAAGGTAGCTCCTACTTCAGTATAAAACTTTAGTTGGGTTGCCAAGGGCGATATGGCACACTCGTAAGTAACATAATCCACTTTTGTTTCAACGCCCAAAAACGTTTTGGTTACTTTACCGGGATTTGCCTGCCATATAGGATCCGACCATTGGCCGTTTACATACTGCGCCAATTTCATTTCTCCTAATCCCGTCACATCTCTTTTGGCCTGGAACGTAATGTAACCATAAGATCTGCCTCCTAAGTCAATTTCATGAGAGTCGATGGTATTTAATTCAAAATTTCCTTTAGAGCCATCTGTACAAACGGCCCATAGAGGAAACACCATCATACACAACACAAGGGTTATTCCTACTTTTTTTACACGCATAGCGCTCTTTACTAGCATCATTCTGTTCTTTTTTCTTCCCAACGTAAAAAAGCAGGCTATTGTATTTAACATATGTTAAAATATTCTTAACAAAAATAAAATGGTTAACAAAATAGCCAATACAAAAAACAAACGCTACTTACCATATTACATTCATGTAACAAAAAGCGGCTTTATTTTTAACGAAAATAATTTCTTAAAACGATACGCATTAAACTTTTTGCATTATCTTTGCGTCTACATTGCAGATGAAATTTTAAAAATACATAGCATTATGAAAAAACTATTTCTTTTAACCGCATTGTTTGCCATTGCAGGTATGGCCTTTGCTCAAGATGTTCAAGCACTAAAATTTGAAAAACGCGTGCACGATTTTGGCACCATTCAAGAAGTAGACGGACGTGTTGAAGCTGTTTTTGAATTTGAAAACGTAAGCAACAAACCCATTACCCTAACCAACGTACAAGCCTCTTGCGGTTGCACTACCCCTAACTGGCCAAAAGAGCCCATCGCTCCAGGCAAAAAAAGCTACATTACCGCTACTTACAACCCAGCAGGTCGTCCTGGCAACTTTAACAAAAGTATTACCATTCGTTTCCTTAAAGCAGGCGACGAAAAAGCATCTGCTATTATCTTGAACATCAAAGGTTCTGTAGTTCCTAAACCCAAAGCAGAATAAGGATTTAACACTTTATAGAAAAAGAACGACCCAACAGTCGTTCTTTTTTTGTATCTTCGTACGTTGTAAACAAAGACCATTCATGACTACCGTAAAACAATTCATCCTCTTATGCCTTCTAATAGGGATGTGGTCTACGCTCAGCGCGCAAGAAACACTTCCTATTAGCATAGCTACGACCGATTCTTTGGCAACCGATAGCCTCCCTCCTTTGGAGGCTACCATGCAATTTGACTTACAGTCATATCACTTAGGTACCATATACGACCACACCAAGCCAACTACCTATACGTTTTTTTACTGCAATGTAGGAAGAAAAGGGCTCATCATCAAACGCATTGAAACCACCTGCGGTTGCGAAGTTACACAATACCCTACCGATAGTTTGTATTACGACGAAAGCGGCCAAATAGACATTGCCATTGCTCCTTGTCAAGAAAATGGCAAGTTTAAAAAAGGCATTTACGTGTATACCAATGCCGGTACCTTCCGACTCACCTTATCGGGCTATTTTGAGTTTCCGTCGTACGTTTTTCTAGGCGCTTCGACAAGCTCTGCGACCGGAGGGGATGGCTCTGCGACCGATAATGCAAGCGATGTGACCAAATCGAAAGAAAAGAAGAAAAAGAAAAAAGAAAGAAAAAACATTAACCAAATCACCGATTAGTCGATTAGGCAAAATAAAACCGACTCACCAAATCACCAAATCACCAAAAAAAAATGATTCATCCCGAAAACGATCCTAAATACGAAGGTCTTACCGTTAATAAAGGCATTGTGCAGCCACCCAGTGTCAACCCCCATTTGGTGCGCAAAAAACGCAGACAATTGCTCTCTAAGGAAGAATACATAAAAGGCATTGTAGCGGGCGATATTGCCATTTTAGGACAAGCCGTTACCTTAATAGAAAGTACCCTTCCCGCTCACTATGCCCTAGCACAAGAGGTAATAGAAGGCTGCTTGCCATACGCTGGCAAATCTACCCGCATTGGCATAACCGGTGTTCCTGGTGCTGGCAAAAGTACCTTTATCGAGGCCATTGGCATGCACCTGGTAAACCAAGGTCACAAAGTAGCTGTATTGGCCATCGACCCCAGTAGTGAGCGCTCTAAAGGCAGTATTTTGGGCGACAAAACCCGTATGGAAGAGTTATCGGTAAGCGACAAGGCGTTTATTCGCCCTTCTCCATCGGCAGGGTCGTTGGGCGGTGTAGCCCGCAAAACCCGCGAGAGCATTATTCTTTGCGAGGCGGCTGGTTTTGACATTGTTATTGTAGAAACCGTGGGCGTAGGACAATCGGAAACGGCCGTTCACTCCATGACCGACTTTTTCTTATTGCTTCAATTGGCAGGCACTGGCGATGAACTACAAGGCATTAAACGCGGCATTATGGAAATGGCCGATGGCATTACCATCAACAAAGCCGAAGGCAACAACCTAGAAAAAGCCCAACTAGCACAACGTCAATTCCAAAATGCATTGCACTTGTTCCCACCCCATCCATCGGGCTGGACACCCAAAGTGCTAACCTGCTCGGCTTTTCACAAAATAGGCATTGAAGAAATTTGGCAGATGATAGACGAACACACCACCTTTACCAAGGCCAACGGTTCGTTCCAAAACAAGCGCAAATTGCAAACCAAATACTGGATGTACGAAACCATCGACCAACATTTGCGCGATCATTTCTATCACAATCCGCAAATTGCAGCTCTATTGGAAAAATTAGAGCAGCAAGTAACCGACGAAGAAATCGGGTCGTTTACTGCTGCCCACCAATTATTAGAAATGTATTATTCGCAAGAAAATCCTTCTACTGTAATCTGACGACGGAAAGCCTCGCCCAACGAAATAAGGGTTTCGGTGCTGGCAATTCCAGGAATGGATTGAATTTTGTCGTGGATAATGCTTAAGAAATGCTTGTTATCTTTAGCATAGATTTTTAAATACAAGGCATATTTACCCGTGGTATAGTGACATTCTACTACCTCGGGTATTTTGTATAACGATGCTACCACGTGCTTAAAATCGTTGGCATCCTTTAGGTACAAGCCCATATAGGCACAGGTATGATAACCTACTTTCTCAGGGTCTACAATAAACTCAGAACCGGTAATTACCCCCATTTGTGTAAGTTTCTGAATGCGCTGATGAATAGCTGCACCCGACACATTGCATTCACGGGCAATTTCCAAAAAGGGAGTACGCGCATTGCGCGATACCATTTGTAGGATTTTTTCGTCTAGTTGATCCAATTGCATAGTTGTCATATCTACTATTTTTCTAACTTTTTGCTTCTAATACGTTGTACCACTCCATAAAGTGCACACAATGGCAAAACAAACCAAACAGGAAGGTCTAATGGAGCACCACCTAAAGGCAAACCTGTATTGCAAAGACTCAGACAGGTAGCATGTAATTCACTGTAATCAGCCTGTTGATCCAATGGTATCTCCGACAACTTATCTCCACAGCAAGTTCTGCATTCTATGCTTTTTTCTCCATACTCATCTACACAACTTGTCCCCCATTCATCGTTGCCCGATTTCAAGATATAATTTATGCCCTTGAAGACTGTTCCATGAGCTGCACTAACGTTATCATTATTAATTTCGTACAACGAGTTATAGACAGAATAAGACTGTTGCGGAAGGGTTACCGCCCACATAGCATTACTAAAGCCAAATATAATCCACAATAAAGAGAGTCTCTTTTGATATATTTTTTTCATTCTTCTACTTACTTAGGTAAATTTTTTCGGTTCTAACAGCATTGTCTGCCACTACATGAATGGTATAAATTCCGGTTACCACAGGGAGCGACAAAGTAACATATCTGCCCGACACGTTATACACATGGTGTCTACCTGCAATATCAGAAACGATAATTGTTTGTAAATTATTTCCTTGATTGCTGGTAACCGTTACATCATTTTGTTGCGCATAGATGGAAATTTGATGTGCATCGGCTTCTGTATCATCTACGCTGGTTGGCAAATCGTCTGGAACAAACTCTTGGTCTGGGTTGGGAACAATTGACAAATAGAAACGTCCCTCGCAAGCACCCACTGCCAAATCGCTAACGCTGTATGTTTGTGTCGATAAATCGGTTACGGTTTCGGCTAGTCTATCTTCTAGCAAAATTTGACCTACAATATTAGTGCTTACCAAACCAAAGGTAAAGGTTTGGTTCTTTTGGCTTACGTTTACGCCCAATGGAATGGGTTGATCAACTGTTGGAATATGAACACCTGCCCATTTACCATTGTAACGCATAACATACAAATCGGGCAACGATCGGTTCATTCCGTTAAACACCTTAGGCGCATCTACCGACCAATCGGGTACATCTGCCTTGGCCTGATCATGGGCAATGTAAACATTGCTGGCCACTTTTTTCGCTCCATTACGCACCTCAATACGCACAAATGGCATTTCTGCTTCAGCACTACGGTGAGTTACTTCCGTATTAAGCAGCCATTCTCGGTCAATATTTAATTGTTTAAGCGTCTCATTAGGAGTAAACACAAAACTATGTTGTGCTTGAATCACGGCTGTTTTTGTCGCATCTTCTACCGTATTAAACGACTGATCGTCATAACTATAAACTTGCACGGTACCTCTACCCGATTCATGCAATTTCACCGCATCGATATTAGCAGGGTAGGTATTCGTTAAGATAACTGTGGTTTTAGGCTCAACCGAGTAGGTTGGCAATTGATCCTCGTTATAGAAACGTCCTGTAAAGGTGTAGCGTATAGGCTCTTCTGGATCGTAATTCGTTCCATTGATGTAGTTATACGTACTAGCAGGATAGTAATAATATCCGTATTCGTTAGGAATGTGAATAGCGTATGCCCTGTCTTTTGGCAAATCGATATCCAAATCGGGGAACTCTACACCCCAAGTTGCCTTATTCGTAGCAGGGTCGATAATTGCCTCATGCATATACACTTGTGGCAAGTGCCATCTGTAATAATCGCGCGAGCAAGCCAAACGGGTTTGTTTTTTACCGTCTACTAGCACAAATTTATCTTCGTTGTCGGTTACCCATGGTTTCACCACTGCACCAGCCAACAACCAAGTGTTACGGCGAGCAATAAATTCTACCTCAGCCTCGCTATAGCGTTCTACGCCTTTATTTAAACCTTCAACACCAACCAAAGAAGCACCATACTCCATCACAATTTTATTCGCCACTTTGGTGGTAGTAACAGCAGTGTTAGAACCTGCATTAACTTCTTCGCCATGCCATTTAGCATGACGGGTATCTCTAAAGTTCAATTCTGTCGATATATCGGGCAACGATGGATAGTTGCTAATACCTGCAGGAGGTGTTACGTATTTTTCCGAATCCTTTTTGGGGATGATTACCGTTAAATCTTCTGTTAGTGCATCCAAACAAGTAACCAAAGAACCATCTGTTTTGTACCAGTTGTTACGATCATCCCACGCTGTAGAATGCGAACCATGCCAAATAATGGTATCGACGGGTGTGGCTACACGTTGCTGGAACGCACCTACCGTCCATGCACCTGGAATGGAGGTTAATGCCGCTCTATGGTGTCCACGTAATGGAATACGCAAAATAAGCTGCTTATCTACAGCCTGTGAAGGAACAATCATTAAGAATGCTTCGTAAGTTCTATCCTCGTCTATATCAGGACGTACAAAGGTAACGTAAACAGGTTCATTTTCTAACGATCCATTCGAATCGGTTGTTAGCGCTGCAATTGGAGTTCCTTCGGCATTGGTAATGGCAAAACGACCATCTGCAATAGGGTCATCGTTTTTATCAACAATGCTTAAATTTACATCACTATCGGGGGTTAATTTGATAGAGGTTACCATCACATCGGTGGTTTGTGAACCAACAATGGGCGATGTAAACAAATTGATTGTACCAGGTTCTATGTAGATCTGATCGTAGGGAGACAAGGCTTCGTTGCTATTGTCTACCGACATTCTTGGACGAACACAGTTTTCGGAATTGTCTGGATTTAATCGGTCGTTAAAGATTTGATCGGCACCTTGTAACGAAACATCGTTCGTAATCATAGTACCAATGTTCATGGCATCACCTTTCACCACCAACGCACCAGGACGTTTGGGGTCTGTTTTACATACTTGTTCACTCACATTGGCATATAGGTTGTACGTTTCATCATCACCTGTACAAAACTTACCTATTTCAAAGCTAGACGACGATTTTTCATTATCTTCATCGTATTTACTCCAGAAGTTATTGTAACTAAAGCATTGGCACCAATCGGTACTTCTCCCTATTCCTTGAAGGTAGAAAGTTAGCTTATGTTCATTGTCATAAGTATCGTTATTACCTTCAATATCCTCATCGTACGAATAACAGTTGTTGTATTGGAAACGAATGGTATTAGGATCAAAATTGTCTTTATTGTTATCATCAACAGGTTGTTGCTTGCCTCCTAAACGGAAAAAGTCAAATCGATGATAACTACCTGCACCCGCATCGTTGTTTTTAATAAAGAAGGTATTGTAGTAAATACCAATGTTTTTAAGCGGGAATTCTGCTGCTTTGGTTCCATAGTTTACCAAACGTACATTGGCTACCGTTCTATCATTTTCTGCTAATTGGGGAACAGAAACCGCATTGTCGTTCCAGAATACGTTGTTCATCAACAACACGCGTTGGCAACCTTGAATAAAGAACGAAGTAGCCAGCGTACCTTCTGAGTCGTTGCGCAAGAATTTCACATCGGTGGTATTGATAAATTTGATGGTACCACCCCAGTCTACCACGTCTTCGCCCTCTGTTTGATTAACAGAAAAATCGTATTTGGTATAGAACTCGTTGTTTTCTACATGAATGCCCTTGATACCTACCACGTGAATACCGTTTCGGCCATACGATTCTACAAAGCAATTTTTAAGAACAATGTTATTTTCGATGGTTGCCAAAGGTACAATGTTATAGTCTTTTTCTAAACCTTCAAGGTTTTCTTGTCCCTCACCCGTATCAATATCAAGTGCATTATCGCGCAAATCTTTATCGCTGATAATGTCCAAGTTATCTAACACAACATTTCTGCTTCGACGAATAACAGGGTGCACCAACACAGCACGGTTGCCTTTGGGGTCGGCTGTTCTTACTACCAATGTTTTGCCATTACCATTGCGGTTGATATTGCGGAAGAAGATAGCTGGTGCATCGTTGATGTGTCCACCCGACATGCCCACTTTTTCTACGCCTCTGTAGTATGCTGGTCCAAAATGCACCAACATAACAACAGGTTTCAGCAAGGTTATATCGTCTTGTCTTAGACTACCGAACATAACAGTCGATGCCGAACAAACTGCTGGATTGCTTTTTAACACGGCAAATGCTTGCTCAAATGAGTTGAACACGTAGTTGCAAGGATCGCTTTCTACAAATTGGTTGATGTGTACGTATACGGTATCGCCCGTAATTTCAGGAAATTCACAGTCGCGATAATCTACGCCACAAATGCCGGTGTATTTGGTTTGGTAATGCACTTTGCTATCGTCATCAGCCCATCCTGTTAACTTGGTAAGTGTATTCTCTGCATCGTAAGTAATACCCGATGTTTGGTTCCAAACATATTCCTTATTATCAGAGCTATCATTCCACCTATTTTCATTCTTGTTTGGATTCATTCGGCACCAAATATACATATCGTATGCTGCAGGTATTTGTGCATAGTAGTCTCCATTACAATAAGATGCAGTAACCCACACATTATCGGTTCCTGCAGATTGATAGCAATACACAGCAATGCGCGCATTGTCTGACATCCAGGTACCAGGATACTGATTGTCGTAGACCTGAGGATCTAAATACACGCTATTGGAGTTGGCATATTCACCTTCAATGCGAATTTGACCCGTTGTTATATCAAAGTAAAAATCGTAGGTACCATCTTCAAGAACAACATTACCTTCTCCATTAAAACTATAGGGAACTGTCGAGGAGGCACTTACACCTGCATAAAAGTTATCTCCACAGGTACTTTTCTTTACCACTTTAATAGCGTCATTCGCTTTAGAAATGGTTTGGCCTAGTAGCATTAACTCGTTGGCATTGTTTGGGTTCTCTTGCAATGCTTCACCTGTTTCCCAGTCGCCACCCATGCCCATAAGGACGTAGTATTCTTCAATAGGAGCAGCAAAGGTTGCCGTAACGGTAATCTTACAATTTGTAAATGTAATGGTAATATCTGAAATTTCTGTAGTGGTAAATTTAATATTACCACCATTCCCTTCGCCTAAATCTTTAAATCGACAATCGTCTTTGGTACTATTTTCTACATCTAGATTGCCAAAACCATAACTATTCGCATCCCAATTACCATGCGTAATTTTAAAATTATATGTTCCAGCTTTAACACCACTAAATGTAACTGCACCATTGGCATCTAATTTACTACCAGTAGCATCCCAATCTTTTCCATTGCACCAAGGAGAATTACCAGCACCATCGCCTGCCACATAATACTCTCCATATTTTACCCATACACCAGCATCCCAAGAATCATCTTTAAGAACAAATAAACTTTTGGATCCATCCCAAACTAGGTTACCCGTTTGATTCCATTTAACACCATCGTTAAAATTATTCGCTGTAGTAGAAGGGTTCATACGACAGAATAACACATTCTTATGAGATTGCGTATTTTTTGTCGATGGCACTGTTACTTCGTATATATCACAGTCTGTGTC
>JAZRBL010000127.1:0-6182 GCA_045635045.1 Candidatus Enterocola sp.
TTTGTGTGGGCTTATGCATTAACAAATCCTGGCCTTAACTCTTTACGTACACCGATATTTGCAGAAATGGTTAATATCATTAAGGGTCAAGAAGTTGCTTTCTCGGATTATAAATTTGATACAACACAGTTTAAAAACATATTCAATAATTACAAATTCTTAAATGGTAGACCTTTAACCAAGTCAATGATAACATGGTGGGCGTATAATTCAGAAGAGCAAGAATTGATGTCGCTCGAAACTATTATTGAGATTGAACACATTTACGCAAAAAATCGCTTTGAAAAAGAACATACTTTAACAAGTAAAGAGTTAGTAGAGTCTCTTGGTAACAAGGCGATCTTGGAAAAGCGCATTAACATTAGAGCTTCGGATTATCGTTTTGAAGATAAGAAGAAATTCTATAATGGATATGAAACGGTTAGGGGAGCCAAGATAGGTACAAAGGTATATGAGTTAACCAAGTTGGCAGCGACGAAGGATGATTTCAATGAGTTGGATATTACAAATCGATACAATAGTATACTAAATGCTTTTGTAGATTTTCTTCAATTTAATGAACTGTTAAAGTAACAATATCTTCTTTTTTCATGACAGAACTAGATAAAATGTTGGTGGCGCAGCAGTACAATTGCGATGCGCCAGAGTACCAAGAAAGTTGGCGTCATGCAGCGTTGGCGTCGGCTCAGTTTAATAGCATATCGCCGCTAGAAGACAGAGAGGCTTCTGTACGTGCCTTAAAGGAGCTTATGCCCAATGCCAGCGAACAGGCGTTTGTGATACCTCCGTTTTATTGCGACCACGGTTGGCCAATCCATTTGGCGGAGCGTGTGTTTATTAATAGAAACTGCGAGTTTTTAGATAGCGGTGGTATCTACATTGGCAAGCATACCATGTTGGGCCCAGGGTGTAAACTACTTACGCCCAATCATCCGATTGATTATATGCAGCGACGTGAACCTGTAGAAACGGGTTATGCCATTCACATAGGCGAGGATTGTTGGTTAGGGGCCAACGTAACGGTGTGTCCAGGGGTAACCATTGGCGATAGGGTAATAGTGGCGGCAGGTAGTGTGGTGGTGCACGATGTGCCTAGCGATGTAATGGTAGCTGGTAATCCGGCAGTAATAAAAAAGAAGCTCTGATTAACTTTATAATAACTTTTAATTCCATATTCAATGAAAATTTTAGGAAACATTATTTGGCTACTTTTGGGTGGCTTAGTGGTCGCAATGGAGTACATGATTGCGGGTGTAGTATTGTGCTTAACCATAGTTGGTATTCCGTTTGGGGTGCAAATGTTTAAGCTGGGTATTATGGCTTTGATACCATTTGGTCAGCATGCTGTAGAAGCTCCAAATGGTACGGGTTGTATTTATGCAATTTTTAATCTGCTTTGGATGTTTACGGGTGGCATTTGCATTGCATTGACACACTTGCTATTTGGTATTATTTTGTGTATTACCCTTGTTGGTATTCCATTTGGATTGCAACATTTTAAATTGATGCGATTGGCGTTTTGGCCTTTCGGTAAAACGGTTGTATAAACTATTTTTAATATGAATGTAGGAGTTACAATAGGGCAGTTACCAAAGCATCTAGCGCTTCTGCATCGGTTTGTTTGTACGCAGAACGTATGGTAACAAGGGGTTCTACTATCTCAATTTCTTTCATTTGTTCCAACATGCCTTTCATGATGCGTCCGGCCGATGGTGCCCACGAACCGTTTTCTATAATGCCCACCTTGCGTTTTTGGTAACTTTTTAGCTGTAAGTGGTGCAAAAAGTCGTGCATAGGAGGGAATACATCGGCATCGTACGACGAAGCGGCAACTACCATTCTGTCGTATTTAAAGGCATCTTCGATGGCTTCGGCCATATCGTCGCGCGATAGGTCGGATAAACTGACTCTTACTCCTTTTTCGCGCAGTTTATCGGCCAATATATGGGCCACTTGTGCGGTATTGCCATGAATAGAAGCGTAGGCAATAAATACACCCTTGCATTCTGCCTGATAGCTACTCCAGGTGTTGTACAGCGATAGGCAATGTCCTAAAATATCTTCCAATACGGGGCCGTGTAACGGGCAAATGGTTTTAATGTCTAGGTTGGCTACTTTTTTAAGCAAGGCTTGTACTTGTGCACCGTATTTGCCGCAGATGTTAAAATAGTATCGACGCGCTTCGCAGTCCCATTCATCGTCGTGCATTAAGGCGCCAAATTTGCCAAAGGCATCGGCCGAAAAGAATATTCTTTCGCTTTGCTCGTAGGTGGTAAACACTTCGGGCCAATGCACCATGGGCGCCATCATAAATTGCAAGGTATGCTGTCCAAGGCAAAGGGTGTCGCCTTCTTTAATAACAAGGGTGCGGTGGGTAAAATCGTGCTCTGGAAAGAACTGCGCTAGCATCTGTACCGCTCTAGCAGAGGTTACAATTTGCATGTTAGGGTATTTTTCTGCCAAAAGCGCAATACAACCTGCGTGGTCGGGTTCCATGTGTTGTACCACCAGGTAATAAGGTGTTCTATCGGCTAAAGCCTCTGTTAGGTTCTCTAGCCATTCGTCTTGCATGCGCTTATCGACGCAGTCCATAATGGTGGTTTTCTCATCCTTTATCAAGTACGAATTGTACGATATTCCATCGGGAATAACGTATTGGCTCTCAAATAAATCGAGCGTGGTGTCATCTACGCCTATGTATTGGATGTTTTTTGTGATGTTCATGGTGCAAAGATTTCTTTGTTAGTATCACAAAAATAGTAAATAGTTTTTTGCGATGCCTTAATATTTCGTTAAATTTGCCAATATGAAAGGAAAACCATTGGTTAGCGCGCTAATTAAAATGATGGTAGGCTTTGGATTGCTTGCCTTGATGCTCTTTTTGCCTGCTGGGTCGTGGCATTTTATGCCAGCGTGGATCTTTTTAGGGGCTCTTTTTGTGCCGATGACCCTGGTGGGAATTGTGTTGGCTGTTAAGAATCCTGCTTTGCTAAGCAAACGCCTGGATGCCAAAGAGAAAGAAACCGAACAACGATGGGTAGTGGCTTCGTCGGGTTTGTTGTTTATGGCTAGTTTTGTGTTGGCGGGTCTTAATTTTAGGTACGGATGGATGGTAATGCCACTATGGTCGATATGGGTGTCGGTGGGTGTTTTTATGCTAGCTTACTTGCTGTATGCTGAGGTGTTGCGCGAAAATACGTACCTGTCGCGCACCATTCAAGTGCAAGAAGGCCAACAGGTAATTAGCACCGGTTTGTATGGCATTGTAAGGCATCCGATGTATGCGGCTACCATTTTGTTGTTTTTGTCGATGCCTTTGGTGTTGGGTTCGCCCATCTCGTTTGCCATCATGTTGTTGTACATTCCCATTATAGCTGTGCGCATCCAAAACGAAGAAAAAGTATTGTCGGAACAACTAAAAGGCTATACCGAATACAAGCAAAAAGTAAAATACAAGGTGCTGCCGTTTGTGTGGTAAGCATTTAACCCCTTCCTTCCATGAAATCATATACGCTTTTTCAACAGTACAGTTGGTTGGTTAATATTATTCGTCGATATAGAAAAATATCGCTCGACGAGATTAACAAACATTGGGTCAATGCCAGTATAAGCAATGGGCAACCGCTGGCCCGTAGCACGTTTAACCGCCATCGTGATGCTATTTTGGATATGTTTGGCCTTATTATTGAATGCGATAAGCAAGATGGTTATAGCTACTACATTAGCAATGCTGAGGTTTTAAACGAAGATTCTATTCAGAACTGGATGCTGTCTACCTTGTCGGTAAATAGTATTTTGGCCGAGAGCAAGAGTGTGCACGATCGTATTTTGTTGGAAAAAATTCCGTCCGATGGCGATAATTTGCATCATTTTATAGAGGCCATGGAGCGTGGAGTTAGGGTGCGTGTGGGGTACCGTAAATATGGATCGGACGAGGTTAAGGAGATGTTGCTAGAACCTTATTTTGTAAAATTATTCAGCAAGCGATGGTATGCGTTGGTAAAATACACGGAGCCCGATGCTAGTCTGTTTACCTTGGCGTTCGATCGCATTGTTTCGCTCCATTTAACCGACGAGAAATACACGTATGACGCTGATTTTGACCCCGCTGCATGGTTTCGTAATAGCTATGGAATAGTGCGCGACAATGCGGTGCCGGCAGAAAAAGTAGTAATCAGGGCCTTTGGAAAAGAGATAAACTACTTGCGCGATTTGCCCTTTCACAATAGTCAAAAAGAGGTAAATGCCACTCCCGAATATGCCGATTTTGAAATGTTACTCAGTCCTACACCCGATTTTTACACACCGCTGGTATCGCGTGGTCCTGCCATAAAAATACTGCAACCCCAATGGTTGGCCGACGAGATTAAGCGCTTACACCTAGAGGCGGTAAAGCATTACGAGTAATTTTATATTTCACTCGCAGTAAAAAATAATGAAGCGAGCTTCTTATTTCTCGCTCGTTTATTCGTATCTTTGCGACCGTGTCTTTTACATGGGCGCTTTATTATTTATATCTAATTAGCTTATGAAAATTAAAACTTTACTTGTTGCCGTAGTTTGTTGCTTGGGTATGTCGGTTTTTGCTGCCGAAGATCAGCATCATCAAACCAATCCTAAGGCTAGAGGCGTAGAAACAGAAAAACCTACCAATATGGGTAGTGAGGTAGATGTGTACGTAGAGTACGATGTAGTAAAGAATGTAACCCTATTTTTAGGCGAAGAATTTTATTTGAGCAATTTTTTAACACTAAATGCTCCGTTGTTTGATGCCTCTTATACCTCTGTTGGTGTAAATTATAAACCACACCCTAGGGTGTCGTTACTAGGTGCATACGAGTTTCAGTACCTTGCGGGCGACGAAATGCGTCATCGTCTAAAATTGATGGTTACCCCCAATGTTAAGTTTGGCGATTTTACCTTATCGTTGCGCGAACGCTTCCAAATGACGTATAGCATGGCAGACCAATCGTACGATTGGTTATTACGTAGCCGCTTGCGTTTGGATTATGTTATTCCATCAACTCCGTTGGGTACTTACATTTATGCCGAAATGTACAATCCTCTAGAAGCCAATCCTGCTTGCTGGTACGATATGTTTGGTTACGGTGCCGGTTTAGACTGGATTATTGACGATAACAATATTTTAGGCATTTACTACGAGTTCTCGCACTCTATCGATTCGTATTACCACTTGGTAGGTGTTGCCTACGTATTAGGATGGTGGAAATAAGCTTTGCGTGCTTAAAACTACAAATAAAAATAGGCTGACTTAATTAGTCAGCCTATTTTTTATTTGTTAATTGATTACTAGCGTTTTAGGGTAAAGTGTCCACTTACCCAATCGCGCAGCTCGGCCAGTTTAATAAGGTACCAGTAGTCGTCCATTGGCATAGGGTGGCCGTTGTAGTAGCCATCCCAACCTTGGTCAATGCCTTTGTACCGTATCAAAAGCTTGTGGAATCGGTCGTAAATCTCAATATCGGCCGTGGGATAATATTCAATGTTCTCAATTTCCCACCTGTCGTTGTGCCCATCTCCGTTAGGGGTAAAGAATATAGCAGGTTTAATAAGAGGTGGTTCAGATTCGATAGTAATTTGTACCGTACTTAAGGGCGATAAACAACCGTCTTTTTCGGCTTGCAATTGCAATTGGTAGGTACCTGGCTCATTGGCCGTAAAGGTAAAGGTGTTGCCTGTTTCTTGGGTAATCCCGTCTAGGTACCATGTGTAAGTAACTTGCTTTTGGGCAGGCGCATGAAAGTCCTTAACCGTACCAAGGGGTAGGGTTACAGAGGGTGTAGTTTGGGCGTACAATACGCCTACAAACAGGCACCAGCAACCTAGTAATATGTACCTAAGTTGTTTCATGCACAGCTTGCGCTTAGCAACTATTACCAGCTAATGCTTGGAGCAGCTACGGCAGGTTTAACGGTTACAGTATAGGTAGCAGGTTTACCTTCGCACTCGCCAGCGTAGGGGGTAATGGTATACACTACATCGGCGCTGGTAGCATTGCTGTTTACAAAATAGTCGTTTTGAAGCGCATTGGCATCGGTAAACTCGGTACCAGCAGCATCAATGGCAACGCCAAAGCGGGTTACGCCGGTTGGAACGTCTACTTTAATTACCCATTTGTCGATGGTTACGTTGGTGCCAGCTGTACTGGTAAAGGTGGTAGG
>JAZRBL010000128.1:0-11735 GCA_045635045.1 Candidatus Enterocola sp.
GTTCCACACGCGCACATTCACTTAATTCCTATTCAAAAAGAAAGTGATATGCTTTTCTCGAATCCGAAATTGAAACTGACGGCCGAAGAATTCAAAGAAATTGCCGAAAAGTTGCAAAGCAACTTTCGATAGTCAATCGTACCTTGCCGATTGTCGCTACTAAAAAAAAATCCAGAGCAATTGCTCTGGATTTTTTATTTATGCGTAACGCAGAAATTACTTCTTATACTCGCATACACTCGTATTTCTGAATTTTGAGTTTTAATGGAGGAATTTCAAGGCTTGCGCAGCCCGAGAAACCGGAGTTTACTTGACGTAAATGAGGATTTCGAGGGCAAGCGTAACGAAGAAATTACCCATTAAAACTCTAAATTATTAGGTGTTCTTGGGAATGGAATCACATCGCGAATATTCGTCATACCTGTAACAAACAAAAGAAGGCGTTCAAAACCTAAACCAAAGCCCGAGTGAGGAGCAGAACCCCAGCGACGGGTGTTAAGGTACCACCAAATATCTTTCTCGGGTACGCCCATTTCGGCAGCACGGTTGCGCAATTTTTCGTAATCGGCCTCGCGTTCAGAACCACCAATAATTTCACCAATTTTGGGGAATAGAACGTCCATAGCACGCACGGTTTTGCCGTCTTCGTTTTGTTTCATGTAGAACGACTTGATTTCTTTTGGATAGTCGGTTAAGATAACAGGACGTTTAAAGTGCTCTTCTACTAGGTAACGTTCGTGTTCCGATTGCAAGTCGGTACCCCAACCCACACGGAATTCGAATTTTTTGCCGTTTTTAATGGCTTCTTCCAAAATAGCAATACCTTCTGTATAAGTCAAACGCACAAAGTCGTTAGCAAGAACAAAATTGATACGGTCTATTAGTTCTTTATCGAACATGTCGTTAAGGAACTGAATATCGTCTTTGCAGTGTTCTAACGCCCAAGTCAAGCAGAATTTAACAAAATCTTCTGCTAGTTGCATGTTGTCGGTAATATCGTAGAACGACATTTCGGGTTCAATCATCCAGAACTCCGACAAGTGACGTGGGGTGTTTGAATTTTCGGCGCGGAAGGTAGGACCAAACGTATAAATTTCGCCTAGCGAAAGAGCGCCTAGCTCGCCTTCTAGCTGACCCGACACGGTAAGCGAGGCGTGTTTGCCATAAAAATCTTGGCTATAGTCTACTTTGCCTTCTTCTGTTTTAGGCAGGTTTTCTAAGTCCATGGTGGTTACCGTAAACATCTGGCCTGCGCCCTCGCAGTCGGAAGCGGTAATAAGGGGAGTATGGAAATAGTAGAAACCACGTTGGTGGAAGAAAGTATGAATGGCCATGGCCATGTTGTGACGAATGCGGAATACAGCACCAAACGTATTGGTACGAGGACGCAAATAAGCAATATCGCGCAAAAACTCCATGGAGTGACCTTTCTTTTGCAAAGGATAGGTTTCAGGATCGGCTTCGCCATAAACCTCAATAGAGGTAGCTTGAATTTCTACCGATTGGCCTTTGCCCATGGATTGTACCAAGGTACCGTTTACACCAATGCAAGCACCGGTGGTAATTTTTTTCAATTCGTTTTCGTCGAAATTGGCATTATCGACTACAATTTGTATGTTGTTGATAGTAGAACCATCGTTTAAAGCAATAAAACTAACGTTTTTGTTACCACGGCGGGTACGTACCCATCCTTTCACAATGATGCTTTCGCCATACGATGTCATTTGCAACGCTTCGGCTACTTTTTTTCTTCCAATAATTCCCATTATTTTAGAATGTTTGATAATTAGGGTGCAAATATACTATTTTTTGTTTAACTGTCCTCTAATTATTGATGTTCTTTGCGCAATAAATCCTCTAGTGTTTTTACCGGTGTAAAGGTCTCGATGGGCACCTCAACAAAAATGGTATTCCAATCGGCCATAGCTCCGTTCCACAATCCGGGCAACTCCTGAATGGTCATTTCAATGCCGTTTTGTTTCTTTTTAGAGATAAAACCGGTGTTTTTATCGATGTAGTTTTTCAAATTAAACTTGTTTCCCTTGTAGTTTTTAACCCCACAAATTAAATCGACAGGATTAAAGTGCGACGACTCTTTTACCATATCCACTTGGAAACGGTTGTTAAAGTCTATTTGCGATGCCTCTATGATTTGCAAATTCTTGTGACCGTGCTGGTTGCGTACCCAATAAGGACCACCGCCAGGTTCGCCTTCGTTGCGCACCATACCACACACGCGAATAGGACGATTTAACTTACGAGCCAAATAGCTAACGCGTTCACGCATACTTCTACCAAAATACGTCATGCTGAAACGAACGTTGAGCAATTTAGAAGCAAAGCCTTCAATATGCGACAGCGTACTTTCGTTAACAGAAAGCGATTCCAACTGATGCAAACAATCTGCCACTGTTTCTTGAATGTACAACAAGTAACCCGCTAGCGCCTTTTTATAAAGGTAGGTAGTAGGACGCAACGCATCGGTAGTTACGTTATCGATGTTTTTAATAAAGATAAGATCGGCATCTAGCGCATTAAGGTTCTCGATAAGCGCGCCATGCCCCCCGGGGCGGAACAAAATGCTTCCGTCTGCATTACGAACAATGTTTCCTTCTTTATCCAAGGCAATCATATCGGTTTTGCCCATTTGTTCCGAAAATTCGATGTGGTATTTTACCCCATAACGAGCTTCGTACTTGGGCACTACCTCGTTTACTTTTTCTTGGAACAATGCACGATGTTCGGGCGATATGGTAAAATGCAAATGAACGGTTTTATCGGCCATTTGGGCATACTCTACACCCTCTACCAAGTGCTCCTCGAAAGCAGTGCGGGTTTCGTTATCGTACTGATGAAACAGCAACATGGCTTTGGGTTTGCTTTGATAACCCAACCCATCGGTCTGCAAAATGTAATGCGCAATGGTAGGATAATCCTTTTCTTGCAACAATTTTTTGGCCTCTAAACCATGCTTTTCAAGTATTTTGTTCAACTCGTCCGATAGCGCCAACTTGGTCACGTTGTCCAAACATTTGGTAATGCGCGCAAAACCAATTTTCTTTTCGGATGCGTTGTATTTTTGTTCTACATCTATCAAATCTTTAAACATACGCGATGCCGCACCCGATGCAGGCACAAATTTAACCATGCTCAATTCGTCGCGTTTTTTATCGAACAATTGGGCATACTCTTGAGCTTCTTCGGGCATAAAATGCACAATGCCATCGCCTACTGTTGCAGCTCCCGCTAAATTGGCAAACGGAAAACCTTTTTCAAAGTTTTCTATTTGAGTTTGAAACTGCAATTCGGAAATCCCTTTTTTTTGCAATTGTTTTAGGTCTTTGATGGAAAGCATGATGTCGGTTTCGATAAATGGGTGATAAAGTTACGATAAAATGGGCAATTATAGGCTACCTACGCCTCCTTTTTCTTCTTTTTGGCTGCTTTTAGTTCTTTTTCCAACTGGGCAATTACCTTTTCTTGGTCGTTGATGGTTTTTAAAAGCTCGTTTAATTCTTCGTTCTCAATAGTGGTTGGAAACTCTGCCTCAACACGCAATAAAAAGTCGGAAAGAATGTTCATGTAGTTAATAAACGCATCGTAGGGCGATTCAAAACTACTGCCCCACGCCCCTTTAAAACTCATAAAACGGAAATAATCGGCACACTGTAGGTGCAACCAGTCGCGTTTTAGGTTCTTTTCTTTGCACAAATTGACACGCTCGGTTACGCTGTATAGTTTAGCAATGGCTTCTTCTTGCAAGTGATTGCCCAGCATTACACTCAAATCTTTTTCTTGGCCTTGCCACGACATAGGATACGGCGCAGTTAAAGCCGCAACTGGTTGATAATCGTTTATTTTTGATGGAGTTACAAAGCCAACCCCTTTGTTCAGGGCCAAACGAGGCAAGGCTTTTAAGAAATCAAAAATGCCCGAATAATCTTTTTGCACATGGCCAAAGGTTTCGTAGCCCATCCAGATATTAAAAATTTCTTCTTCTTGGGGCGAGGCAGCTATCCAATCGATGAATTTATCGGCCGTTAAAGGATATTCACTCCACCATGTATTGGAAAAATCGAAGGTAACGTGGTTACTCATAATATAATTGCGTACCAACAATTTTACTTTGGGCAAATAAGCATGCTGATAAACGTAATTAGGGCTGCGCCAGCCCAAAATGTGTTTAGCACCTTCTATCAAGATGGTTTTGTAGCCCATCGAGGCCGCTTTTTCGCCGATTTCATCGGAATAAATAAAGTCTGTATTCCTAAATGCAGTTGGTTTTTTACCAAACAGTTCTTTTATCTTGTCGGCGTGTTTTTTTACTTGTAACTCAAATTCATCCTCGTTGTAAAGGGCAGCCATAGAATGACCGTAAGGTTCTGCCAAAAACTCTACCTGACCGGTAGCGGCCAATTCTTGAAAGGAATCTATAACCTCGGGGGCATATTGCTCTAGCTGCTCGATGGCTGCACCCGAAAGTGAGAAGGCACACGAAAAAGCCTTGTTGGAAGTTTTAATGGCCTCTAGCAAAATTTTGTTGGCAGGCAAAAACGATTTTTCGGCCAAATAACGTACGCGCTCTTCGTTGGTAAAATCGTCGTAGTAGTAATGGTCGTTTCCAATCTCAAAAAAACGATAACGTTTTAGAGCGTAAGGAATATGAACTTCAAAATATAGGCAAATGTTTTTCATATCGTTGTTGATTCGTTTATGCGTTGATTTGTTGAGTTGATTAGTGTACTACCTTGTTGTAAATGTCGCGGACTTTAAGGCCGGCTTTGTCCCAGGTAATGCGGTTTACCTCGTCGCGCCCCTCTTGGCTCAAGGTTTGGTAAATAGACGGGTACTCCACAATGGCATAAATGGCATCGGCCATGGCATCAATGTCCCAGTAATCGGTTTTGATGGCATGATCCAGAATCTCGGCACAACCCGATTGTTTGGATATAATAGAGGGGGTACCCACCTGCATGGCCTCTAGGGGCGAGATACCAAAAGGTTCGGACACCGATGGCATCATGTACACATCGCTATCGGCCAACATTTGGGTTACTTGCTTGCCTTTTAAGAAACCAGGGAAATGCATTTTATCGGCAATGCCACGTGTAGCAGCAAGGTCTATCATCGCCTGCATCATATCGCCGCTGCCTGCCATCACAAAACGCACGTTTTTGGTACGTTCCAATACCTTGGCAGCTGCTTCTATAAAGTATTCAGGACCCTTTTGCATGGTAATACGTCCTAAAAAGGTAACCAATTTTTCTTTGCGGGGCGTTTTTACAAATTGCTCTACGTTGGGAATGGGGTCTACTGCATTGTGCACCGTTGTTACCTTGTTGGGGTCTTGGTGGTACTTTTCAATAACGGTACGGCGGGTTAGCTCGCTCACACAAATAATGTGGTCGGCAATATCCATGCCGCGTTTTTCGATGCTGTACACCGTGGGATTAACTTGTCCGCGGCTGCGGTCAAAATCGGTAGCATGCACGTGAATCACCAAGGGTTTGCCGGTTATTTCTTTGGCAAAAATGCCGGCTGGGTAGGTAAGCCAATCGTGCGAATGAATAACATCAAAATCCAAGCTATGTGCCAACACCCCTGCTACGGCTTCGTAGTTGCTAATTTCTTGTAGCAGATTATCGGGATACCTGCCCGAAAACTCAATGCAACCAATGTTGTTGGTTCCGATGCGGCTGTAATCGTATCGAATGTGATTGCGGTAAAAATAATACTCATCGGGGTGCATAATACCGCCCAAGGTTTTATCGACTTCATCGTACGATGCTTCCTTCCAAACAACCGGTACATTGCACGCACCAATTATTTTTAAGAAGCTCTGGTCTTCGTCGCCGTGTGGTTTGGGAATAACAAAGGTAATGGACAAATCTTCTTGCTCTGCCATACCCCGCGTTAATCCATAACTAGCGGTTCCCAGACCTCCTAATATGTGCGGTGGAAATTCCCACCCAAACATCAATGCTTTCATAGTAAGGGAATTACTGCATATCGTTTAACAATTGTAATGTTCGTAAAATTTCGCCTACCGATGGCGCATACGACATAGCCCCGTGTCCCTTAAAGGGTGGATTGCCATCGTGCAATTCGGAAAGCGTACCCACGCAAAGTTTTTTCATTTCGGCTTCCATGCCAATGAGCAAACGTTCTACAAACGAAACGCCTCCTTGCTTGTGTATTTTTAGGTATGCCTCTGCGTAAGCACCTGTAAACCATGGCCATACTGGGCCGTTGTGGTAGTTACGGTTGCGTTCTAGCATACCCCCTACGTAGTTAGGACGATACGAACCACTTTTGGGGCTCAAACTGCGTAACCCCTTGGTAGTAAGCAACTCGCGCGTACAAACATCTAGCACCGATTTTTGTTGCTGTCTACTTAGGGGCGAGAAAGGCAACGATACGGCCAAAATCATATTGGGACGCACCTCCACATCGCGGTACTGTCCGTTTACGTAGTCGTACAAATACAAACCGTTCCAGAACGTAGCCACAAAAGACTGCTCTACATCGGTAGCTAATTGGGCCAAGCGACTGCGTTGGGCAGCGGTTTTTGCCAGGGTTTGTGCAAAACACAACGCATTGTACCACAAAGCATTTAACTCTACTACATAACCCGTACGGGGGGTAATGGGCAAACCGTTTTCGGTGGCATTCATCCATGTCATGGGCACCACAGTGCCATCTACGTAGAGCAAACCGCCCGCTTGCATGTACACGTGGGGATGGTGCTGATCGGCCATAAATTCCACTATTTGCACCACCATTTTGGCCATTTCATCGGGCAAAATTCCTTTTTTATCTTGGTTGGCATATTGTTGCAATGCCCATATAAACCACAACAACGCATCGGGCGAATCCAATTCGGAAATGGATTTACATTCTGCCCCATCCATAAAGGCTTCTATTTCGACTAGCGCCGATTGAGCCAGATCCAGGAACAAATCCTTTTCGCCTATGCTCAAAGTACAGCCAGGCATGGCTATGAATTGATCGCGGGCACGTACTCCAAACCAGGGATACCCTGCTAACAGGTACAACCCATCGCCACGTTTGGCAGTAAACTGAATGGCAGCATTGCGCAAACAATGGTACATATCCACACGCGCTTGGCGCAACGAAAGTTCGTCGTCCCAGATTTTTTTCAGTTTAGCAGGCGATACCTCGCTAATACCTGCCGACACGTAAATGCTTTCGCCTTTTTTAATGGGCATTTCAAAATAACCAGGCACCAGCAAATCTTCGGTATAAGGACACCCTCTTTCTTGCTCCTTGGCATACATTATATGGTTGTACCAATGTGGGTTATGCACATAGTGAGGTTGTTTGGAAAATTGCAAATACAAGGCTGGGTATTGTGGATAAAGCTGAAAAGAAGCCCCCTTGGTAGCGGTTTGAAAGTGGGTTGAAGCTTGATTATTGGCCTTTGACAATTGGTGTACGCCGCGAAAAGCCAAAAAGGGCTTAAAACGAATGGTAGTGGCCGAGTGTGCTTGCAACAAGGTGTATTTGGTAAGGGTACGCGCCTCGTTCGATACCATAAGGCGCTCTTTGGAAATAATCACCCCACCCACACGGTAAATGGTTTTAGATATCACCTCGCAAGTAAACTCGCGAATGTATTTGTGCCCATTGGGGCTGAAATGATTGCCCTCGTATTGATGCACACCCAAATTAAATTCGGCACTGTGCTGAATAATGGTTTCGTCGAGCGACGAGAGCAAAATATGGTTGTTGTTGTCGATACTTGGAATGGGAATTACCAATTGACCGTGGTATTTACGCGTGTTGCAATCTGCCAACGTGGTGCTGTTGTACGCTCCCGAACGATTGGTACGTAGCATCTCTTTGGTAAGTGACTTGTCAAGATTGGTAAGGACGGTTTTGTCGAAGTTTAAGTAGTGCATACCCTTAAAATTTTGCAATCGTTTGCTAAAATAACTAAATTTTATACAAAAGGCAAATTTTCAGGCTATTAAATCATTTTTCTGCTTTTACGTAGCGAGGCAAGTCAAAAGTATCCCTTTCAACACGGGCATTATAGCCTAGTTGGGTAAACAATTGCTGGGTTTCGGCCCCCAACGCTTGGTTAATTTCTAGGTATACCAACGGAATGTTATGCGCAGCATACTGGGCAATGGCTTGGTAAAAGAGCAAGGGAGTATGATTGGGAACAAAAAGTGCCAAATGGGGTTCGTGTTGCAACACATGTTCTTCCATGTCGTTTTTTTCGGACTCCATTACATAGGGTGGATTGCTCACCAATATATCAAAGTTGGGTGGTAGCAGCGACGATTCAGTTAAAAAATCTAGGTGTTTAAACTGCACATTTACCCCGATGGAATGGGCATTTTTTTGAGCTACTGCCAGAGCTTTTTGAGAGATGTCAACAGCGGTTACCTCTGCCTGTGGCAAGTAGTGTGCCAGACTTATAGCAATGCAACCGCTACCCGTTCCTACATCCAAAATACGCAAATTTTTACGGTACTTGTTTTGGTCGATGATTTGACGCACCAAATGGGCCGTTTCGGGGCGTGGAATTAACACATCGGGGGTTACAGTAAAACGAAGATCCAAAAAGGTTTCGTAACCCAATACGTATTGCAAAGGGGTATGCGCTGCCAGTTGCTGTAGCAGCTGCAACAAGGTTGCATACCGCCCAGACGTGGCTGTTAAATCGGACAAAAAGTAGGTTTTTTGTTCGTCTACTTGCAGCACGTGCGCCACGCAAGCCCTAAAAATAAGGGCAGCCTCGTGAGGGCTGTAATACGGCGATAGTTGCTGTTTGTATTGCGTATAAAGTGCTTGCATGGTGCAAAGATAACGTAATTTACATTACATCAACACAATATCCGCGGGCTGTATCAAAGAAAAATACCAAATAATTTGCTTCAGAGCGCCAAAAGGTGTATTTTTGACTTACACAATTAACAAGGCAAGTTACACTTTCGATTTTTGACCGTTGACTTTTGACTTTCGACTTATGACCTTTAACGACAATACATACATGCAGCGTTGCTTCTATTTAGCGCGTTTGGGGCGAGGCTATGTGGCTCCTAACCCCATGGTAGGGTGTGTGGTGGTAGCACAGGGGCGGATTATTGGCGAGGGCTATCACAGGCAGCACGGCGGGCCACATGCCGAGGTAAACGCGCTAAATAGCGTCAAAGAAAGGCATTTGCTACCCGAAAGCACCGTCTACGTCAACCTTGAGCCCTGCTCACACTATGGCAAAACACCCCCTTGCGCCGACCGATTGGTTTGCGAGGGCGTTAAGAAAGTGGTTATTAGCAACCTAGACCCTAACCCACAAGTAGCCGGAAGGGGCATTGCCAAACTACAAGCAGCTGGCATTGAGGTGGTAACCGGGGTGTTGAAAGAAGAAGGATACAACCTCAACAAACGATTCTTTACCTACTTTACCCAACACAGACCCTATATCATTCTAAAATGGGCGCAAACAGCCGATGGTTTTTTGGATGCGTTTGACGATAAACCCATCCGCATATCGACCGATATTAGCAAAGCATTGGTACACCAAATGCGCGCCGAAGAAAGTGCCATTCTGGTAGGCACCCAAACGGCTCTAAAAGATAATCCCAGTTTGCATACCCGCCGCTGGTTTGGTAAGCATCCGCTTCGCATTGCCATCGATCGGAACCTAAAAATTCCGCCTACCCACCATCTATTGGACCAATCGCAGGCTACGCTTATTGTAAACGCACACAAAAACGACAAGCCCTATTGGCAAGCCGATTTTAGTCAAAATATTATACCTCAGCTACTTACCGAGCTATACAACCAAAAAATTCAGTCCATCATTATTGAGGGAGGCGAAAAAACCTTGCTCTCGTTTATACAGGGCAACTATTTTGACGAGATTCAAGTAGAAATAAGCCATTTTTGCTGCCAGGAAGGCACGCCTGCCCCTGTTATCCAACACAAAGGCTTGCGCAAAGAGATACAACACATTGGCGATGCCACTTTTGTTCATTACTATCGTTAAATGCAATTGCTAGAGCAAATACTAGAATGGATTATTGCTGGCGCCTATTGGTACCTAATTATAGCCAGCGTTGCCGTGGTTCTACTAGAAAACAAGAACCCCGTTAGAACGGTTGCATGGGTACTTTTACTGCTATTTCTGCCCTATTTTGGTTTGTTACTGTACATTGTTTTTGGCCGCAGCTTTAAACGACAAAGCAGGCTAACACGCAAAATGCGCATGCAAATGGTAAACGATATTGAACTCGCTTTACAACACAGAAACGAAGGTCAGAACAACCCCCTATTAGAACAACATAGCACACTTACCCGACTGCTTAGCAGAACGGCACATGCGCCCGTTTTTGCCAACAACAACGTAGATATCTATACCGACGGGAAGAAACTTTTGGATGATATGCTGGCCGACATAGAACACGCCAAACACCACATCCATGCCGAATACTACATTATTGAAAGCGATGAAACCGGCGAGGCCTTTAAAAATGCCCTTATCAAAAAAGCCAAAGAGGGCATAGAAGTGCGCCTTATTTACGATGACTTAGGCAGCTGGCATTTGAAACGCTCTACCATTAACGAGATGCGCAAAGCAGGCATTAAATTGCGCTCGTTTTTTAAGATTCGTTTCCCCTACTTTACCACCAAACTAAACTACCGCAACCACCGAAAAATTGTGGTAGTAGATGGTCATATTGGCTATTTGGGTGGCTTTAACGTTGCCGACCGCTACACCAAGGGACTCGATTGGGGAATTTGGCGCGATACGCATATTCGTATAGAAGGAAATGGCGTAATTGGTTTGCAAAGTATTTTCCAAACCGATTGGCTGTACATGAGTAAAAAATTCTTTAGTGGCAATAAATATTTCCCCGTTTCATCGAAAGAAAGTAACACATGCCTGCAAATTGTAGGCAGTGGTCCCGACCGCGATTGGGAGACCATTATGCAAGGCTATTTGCATGCCATCATGCACGCAAAAAAGAACGTTTACATTCAAACTCCGTATTTCTTGCCCAACGAGAGCATTGCTAATGCCATTGAAATGGCTTCGTTGCGTGGAGTAGACGTAAGACTCATGATTCCGTTTAGGAGCGACGAGCGCATTGCCTTTGAGGCGAGCCTATCGTACATGAAAAACATCCTAAAATCGGGCGTAAAAGTGTTGCAATACCACAAAGGGTTTATTCATAGCAAAACCATGGTAATTGACGATGAATTGAGCATTGTAGGAACCGCCAACATGGACTTGCGCAGCTTTGAACAAAACTTTGAAGTAAGCGCCTTTATCTACGACAAGCAGAAGACCGAAGAACTTACCAAGATCTTTTTGCGCGATGCTAGGTCGTGCAAAAGACTTACTCTACGCAAGTGGGAAAAAAGGCCCTTCTACAAAAAAATTATTCAGTCGCTTGCACGCCTATTAAGTCCTGCCTTATGACACGCATCTTTTTAATTGGATACATGTGTGCCGGAAAAACCACCATCGGCACCGAATTGGCCCAAAAACTAGGTTATCGGTTTATTGATTTAGACCATTACATTGAACAACAAGAGGGCAAAACCATTTCGGATCTGTTTGCCGAAAAAGGCGAGGGGTATTTTAGAGGGTTAGAACGCCAAGCATTGGCCGATATGCTTACGCAAGAAAAAGTGGTGGTAGCCACCGGTGGAGGCACTCCTTGCCAGGCAGATAATAAAGTCGGATCGTAGCCATG
>JAZRBL010000129.1:0-4194 GCA_045635045.1 Candidatus Enterocola sp.
TTTGAGTAGGTACGTTAAAAATGTAAAAGTATTTAAAGACAATGTTTTAAGCGTGAGTGGTGATGCATTGGAAGCAAATGTGGTCAACTTTGGTGAGGTAGAGTTTGGAAAAGAGGTAACTAAAGAATTATCGGTAACCTATGCCAATGCCTCGGTTTTGTTGTACAACGCAGATAGCGACTATTATCGAATAGAAGAAATTGATCCTAAAAATGCCTGTGACGAAGGTGTACTAACGCTTAAAGTTACCTTTCGTCCCTATGATTGCGAAGCAGATTATACAGCCGGTTTAAGCTTGTTTAATGGGAAAGAATTGGCGCTTACGCTAAAAGGGCAAGTTAAAAAGCCTACTACCACCGTAGGTCAAATTACGTGGAGTGGAGCGGTTTCTAGTGAGTGGGATAACCGCGATAACTGGGTAAAAAGTGATGGAAGCATTTTAACGTGTCATGATGTGCTGTCGGAACAGTTGGAGGTGGTGATACCCGCTCTAAATGGAGAGATTAAGCGATATCCAATATTGCCAGATATGTCGACTGATGAGCATTTTGTAGCGGATCGCACGGCTAAATGGAATGGTAAACAAGTAAATGCAGGTGGTAAGGAAGGCGCTACTAAAATTGCTAGTAAAATTAAGTTGGAGTACGGAGCTTCGTTGGTAGGCGTAGAGGGGTTGAATACTGGGGGAGTAGAACGTTATGATGAAGCTGAGGTGGTATTTGTAGCCCGTCGCAACACTTGGCTATTGGCAGGTGCGGTTGTTAAACCATGGCAAACAGATGCCAAAGAAAAAACGCGTTTGGCTTGTTCGCGCGACTATTTCAGATGGCATTTGCCACAAGTATACATGCACAAGGCAATTATAGACCCTGCAACGAATAAGGCAACTTGGGGTGTAGAATTTCCCGATTTGGATGTAGATTTGCCCAAAGACAGTGCCTACGCTATTTACATTCCTAATGAATACGGTCCCAATTGCTTGCCTGCAAGTTCTTACAATTACGCTTATGGAACCCATTACGATTCCCAAGAGGCAATACGCTATACATTTACAGGACGTTTCTATAATGAGTCTCAGTTGCCCTCGTACACCGTAAGACCAAGTCAACCTGTAATGCTAACCAATACGTATCCTGCTAATATTGATGCGGTAAAAATGGTACAAGCAAAAAAAGGAACGGTACAGGTTTATAGCTATAACGATCAGTCTTTTAATACGGTGGGGGTAGATGATACCGAAGCGGTTATACAAGCGCAACATAGTTTTGTGTTTACTCCTGCAACAGGGGTGGAACAATTAAATGTAGAAAAAGATTGGGTGCTTAACACCGAGGTAACGCACCGTAGTATCGAGGTTGAAATGCCATACGTACGCGTTGAAATGCGCAATGCTTCTAAAAATACAGCAAGCAATGTTTGCATCACATACAATCAAGAAAAAGCCGATGTATCCGATTTGTCGGTAGATGCACCCAAGGTGTTTAACGGTATGAACAGATCCTTGCCCGATTTGTATGTAATGCGTTACAATGCTAAATGGGCAGGCGTACATATTCCCACCATGATCCAATCCATTCCATTGGGCGTAAACGTAAGCCAAAAGAATCAAACTTTTACCTTTGGCTTGTTGCGTACCAATGTTGAGGGGCAAATTTTGCTAGAAGACAGACTAACCGAAACCGTAACCGATTTATCGACCAATACTTACAGCGTTAGCGGCTTGCCTGTAGGAGTTTGCGAGGGACGTTTCTATTTGTCTATCGTTCTTACACAAGACGAAGATTACATGCCCGACGATTTACCAACTAGTATAATAGAGAAAGAAGCAGACAGTCATCGAATAGGCATTTATGCTAGCGGAAACAATGTTACCGTAACCACTAACGAGGGCAATAATTTGCAAAGCATAGTAGTGGTAGATATGGCAGGTAGGAATAGAGAGTACAACGTGTCGGGTAGATACGTAAACCTATCGCTACCTGTAGTAACAGGGATTTATACCCTACGTGTGGTGGCAGATAATGCTGTTAGAACTGAAAAAATTTACCTAGGTAAATAAGTTGAGAAATGAAGAATAGTAATTCGATGAGAGTATCTTTCTCGCTGTTGTTCTTGAGCTTAAATATTACAGTTGGTGCGGTAACCCTGCCAAGTCAGTCGTATTCTGTATCTAGTTCTTTGTACGAATTTAATCAAGACAATGTAAGTATGTCGTATGGTACAATTATTAAAGGGGTTAACCATGTCTTGGTAGCCAATAACAACTCGTGGGGGAGTATGTGTGTGCAAGAATATGGCGAAAAAAACATGGATTGTAGAGCATGCTGTAGCGATTTGTTAGCAGAAAAACCATTAGACCAACAACAAGAGTATATGAATATGCACAGCGATTGTCTCAGTATATGCAATACTGGTTTGCCTTTGGGTGGTGCTCCCCTGGATATGCCTGTTTGGGGGCTGATGGCTTCGATAATGCTATATGCGATGCTAAAGATAAAAAAAAGCAATGAGTCGTAACTCATTGCTTTTTTTGTTTATGGTAATGGGGAATTATTCCCATTCGATGGTTGCGCTTGGTTTTGGCGACATATCGTAGCAAACGCGGTTTACGTTGGGAACTTCTGCCAAAATGCGTTTGGTGATTTTGTCCAAGATAGCCCAATCGATGTGTTCGATGGTAGCGGTCATGGCGTCGATGGTGTTTACGGCGCGGATGATGACTGGCCAATCGTAGCTACGTGCATTGTCTTTTACACCTACCGATTTAAAGTCTGGCACAATGGTAAAGTATTGCCATACTTTTTTATCCAAACCGGCTAGGGCAAATTCTTCGCGCAAGATAGCGTCCGACTCGCGTACAGCTTCTAGGCGATCGCGGGTAATAGCGCCCAAACAACGAACACCCAAACCAGGACCTGGGAATGGTTGACGATAAACCATTTCGTAAGGCAAACCTAGCTCCAAACCGCAAGCACGAACTTCGTCTTTGAATAGTTGGCGGATGGGTTCTACCAATTCAAATTGCAAGTCTTCTGGCAAACCGCCTACGTTGTGGTGCGATTTTACCATTTTAGCGGTTTTGGTACCACTTTCTACAATATCAGGATAGATGGTGCCTTGACCCAAGAAGTCGATGCCGTCTAATTTACGGGCTTCTTCTTCAAATACGCGGATAAATTCACCACCAATAATTTTACGTTTTTCTTCTGGATCTTCTACGTTTTCTAGTTTGGTAAGGAAACGTTCGGTAGCGTCTACGTAAACCAAGTTAGCGCACAATTGTTTGCTAAATACGTCTACAACGGCTTCCGATTCGCCTTTACGCATCAAACCATGGTTAACGTGTACGCAAACTAGGTTTTTGCCAATGGCTTTTAGCAACAAAGCAGCTACAACCGAGCTATCAACACCACCCGAAAGCGCCAAAAGCACCTTGCGGTCGCCTACTTGTTGACGAATCAGTTCTACTTGGTCGTTCACAAAATTGGTCATGTTCCAGTTGGTCTCTGCTTGGCAGGTATCAAATACAAAGTCTTTTACTGCCGCTTTGATGGCTTCTTCGTCGTTGGTAAATTCGGGTAGTTTTACCTCGCACAAGGCTTTGTCGTGGCCTGCAGCCATAACAGGGAAACCTGCTTGGTAAATTTCTGGCAAAACGTCAATTTCTACGCCGTCAATAACGTGGTTAGGGCCACCGTTAATGATAATACCCTTTACGTTGGGTAGTTTTTGCAACTCATCGGCAGTAATGTCGTGTGGGTAAATTTCACTGTAAACGCCTAAGGCGCGGATGGCTCTAGCAAGCACGGTGTTTTCGTGGCTTCCTAAGTCCAAAATGACAATCATGTCTTGTTTCATTGTCGTGACTATTTGTAGTGATTAAATGAAGGATTCAAAGCGCAAAGTTAGAAAAAAATGTTTTTTTTGTATGTATGCGACGCGTTTTTTTTAGGTGTGCACGGAGAAAAAACGCTCAGAATAAAATTTGGTTATTTTTGAATTGTTAAAACTTGGCGTGCAGAATGTGTAAAAAAATAAAATTGTTACCTTTGCATAATTTTGGACTTATTAAAGTTGTTTAATGGAAGGTTCTTGTTCTGATAGACTAAAAATAGGATTATTTAACGAATGTTTCCCTCCTATTCAAGATGGTGTTTCGCAAGTGGTAGAAAATTATGCCCGTTTGATGCATCA
>JAZRBL010000130.1:0-14598 GCA_045635045.1 Candidatus Enterocola sp.
GGTATTGTTTTGCAACCAACGTTCTGCCGCCTCAATGCGTTCAAACACCAGCGCATTTTGGGCGGTTCTTTCTAATTTGGTTTTGCATTTTTTGGCTTTCACCCACGACTGTGCTGTAACACTATCGGAATAAATGGGCATATTGCTACCCTGTTTTTTTAGCAACGCTAGGCCATGTACGATGGCCAAAAACTCGCCTATGTTGTTGGTGGCTTCTTTGTAAACACCCTGAATAAAAATCTGCTGACCGGTTTTAACGTAAACACCGCGGTACTCCATATCGCCTGGGTTACCACTGCATGCCGCATCGACTGCCAAACTATCGGCTATAATAGAGGTATTTTGAGCAGACGCAACTATTTTTTCTGATTTGGGCTTTACAAATTGCCAATAATTGCCTTGCAAAGCTTTCTCCGCTTCTTCGCGCGTATCGAACGATTTATATTTGGCGCCTTCTACCCCTTTTACTTGCTCTTCGCATTCTTTCCATGTAGCATAAACCCCTGGGGTTTTGCCATTCCATACGGTATAGAATTTTGTTTTAGACATATTAATTATTGGTGATTATTCGGGTACGACAAGATGTGCCAGGTTACGCCAATGGCAATAACAACAAGCAATATGCGAACCCACCACAAATGTACAACAAAGATAGCAGAAGTTCCAATGGTTAGCCACAACATGCTAATGGCGTATACCTTAATGCGCACCGGGATGCATCGGTTTTCTTGAAAGTTTTTGATGTACGGTCCTAAATGCTTACTGGCCAACAAACGCTTATGCCAATTGGGTGCACTTTTAAAGTAACAATAGGCCGTGAGCAGCAAAAATGGCGTGGTAGGCAGAACCGGCAAAACAATTCCTATCAAGCCCAATAGCAAGGACAACGTTCCAACAATGCGCAAAAACAATTTTATCATATCGAGTGCGAAGATACGGAAAAATTTACTACATTTGCATGAAGTGAACAGTCATCTTAATTATTAATCTAAAAAACCAAAAATTATGGCAGAACAAGAAAAGAAAGAAGCAAAAGTATTGCCAAACGCAGACAAATTAAAAGCGTTGCAATTGGCTATTGACAAAATTGAAAAAGACCACGGTAAAGGTACCATTATGAAGTTGGGCGACAACAAAGTAGTGGACGTTCCTGTTATTTCAACAGGATCGGTGGGGCTAAATATCGCACTAGGCGTGGGCGGTTTTCCTCGTGGCAGGGTGATTGAAATTTACGGCCCCGAATCGTCTGGTAAAACAACCTTGGCCATCCATGCCATTGCCGAAGCACAAAAAGCCGGTGGCATTGCAGCTATTATCGACGCCGAACACGCATTTGACCGTTTCTATGCCGAAAAACTAGGCGTAGACATCGACAACCTATTTATTTCGCAACCCGACGACGGCGAACAAGCCCTAGAAATTGCCGACCAATTGATTCGTTCGTCGGCCATCGACATCATTGTGATTGACTCTGTGGCTGCGCTTACTCCAAAAGCCGAAATTGAAGGCGATATGGGCGAAAACAAAGTAGGTTTGCAAGCGCGTTTGATGTCGCAAGCCTTGCGTAAACTCACCGCTAACATCAACCGCACCAATACGTGCTGTATTTTTATTAACCAATTGCGCGAAAAAATTGGGGTTATGTTTGGTAACCCCGAAACCACTACCGGTGGTAACGCTCTTAAATTTTACGCTTCTATCCGTTTGGACATTCGCAGAACCAGCCAAATTAAAGACGGCGACGAAGTGATTGGTAACCAAACCCGCGTTAAGATTGTGAAAAACAAGGTAGCACCTCCTTTCCGCAAAGCCGAATTTGACATCATGTTTGGCGAAGGTATCTCTCGCGTTGGCGAAATCATCGACTTGGGGGTAGAGATGGGTATTATCAAAAAAAGCGGTTCGTGGTTTAGCTATGGCGAAACCAAATTGGCACAAGGTAGAGATGCCGTTAAACGCTTGTTGGCAGACAACCCCGAATTGAGTGCCGAACTGGAAGGAAAAATCATGAATTCGATAAACGAATCGGCAGAGTAAAACAACCAGAGGCACCTTGGCATAAAAGGTGCCTCTCTATTTAATTTCCTATGTACAACAAAAATTTTAAACGCAACCACACTCCACGCAAAAACGACGAGGGGCAAAACAAAATGATTTTTGGCATCCGTGCCATCATTGAAGCCATCGAGGCCGAACACGAGATTGACAAAATCTTTCTAAAAAAGGACATCCAAAGCGAATTGGCACAAGAACTTTTTGCTGCGGTAAAAGGCAGAAACATTCCTGTGCTACGTGTGCCTGTAGAAAAAATTGATAGAATCACCAATAAAAACCACCAGGGTGCCATCGCTTTTATTTCTCCTGTAGCTTACCAACGCATTACACACCTTATTCCACAACTTTACGAGGATGCCAAATGCCCCTTTATTGTGGTTTTAGATGGTGTAACCGATGTAAGAAACTTTGGTGCCATTGCACGTACTTGCGAATGTGCCGGCGTGGATGCCATTATGATACCTCAGCTGGGCAGCGCCAGCATCAATGCTGATGCCATCAAAACATCGGCAGGGGCGCTTCTTTCGCTTCCTGTTTGCCGCGAGCACAACCTTGCCGCCATGGTAAACTACCTAAAAGATTGCGGATTGCGTATTTTTGCAGCTTCTGAAAAGGCAACCCAAACCTACACCGAAGCAGACTATGCAGGCCCCATTGCCATTGTTATGGGTGCAGAAGACGTGGGTATTTCGCCCGAAATCATGGCGCTTTGCGACGAACACGTAAGCATTCCTATCAACGGCAACATTTCATCCCTAAACGTATCGGTTGCAGCGGGTATTTTAATCTACGAAGCGATTAAGGGAAGATGAACGTACTATACGAAGACAATCATATCATTGTTGTAAACAAGGCGAGCGGCGAGATTGTGCAAGGGGATAAAACCGGCGATACACCGTTGGTAGAAACCGTACGAGCCTACATCAAAGAAAAGTACAACAAGCCTGGCAACGTTTTTTGCGGGCTGACGCATCGATTAGACCGTCCTGTGAGCGGTGTGGTTATCTTTGCCAAAACCAGCAAGGCGCTGGAACGCATTAACAGCATGCTCCAAAAGCATGAAATTAAGAAAACGTATTGGGCCATTGTTAAAAATCCACCCAAACAAAGCGAGGGAACCTTGATTAACTACTTGGTACGCAACGAAAAACAAAACAAATCGTACGCCTACCCTACCGAAAAGCCCAACTCCAAACGCGCCGAACTGAACTACAAGGTAATTGGAAAATCGGACCGATATACCTTGCTAGAGGTAAATCTGATTACGGGCAGACACCACCAAATACGTTGCCAATTGGCAGCCATGGGTTGCCCCATTAAAGGGGACCTAACATACGGTTTTGATCGCTCCAACCCCGATGGCAGCATTAGCCTACACGCAAGGAGCGTAGAATTTATTCATCCTGTAAGCAAAGAAAACATCTACGTAGAGGCCCCCACCCCCCAAGACACACTGTGGAAAGCGTTGCAATAATCTTCATATACAAACTCTTCCCTATTTGTTAAACAAATCCTTAATGCTGCCAAGTGAGCTAAGCATGGAAGAAGCTTCGTAAGGCAAGTAAACGGTTTTGTTGTCTTTGCCCGATACCATTTCTTTTAGGCCGTCGATGTATTTAATGGCCAATAAGTATTGTACAGGATCGGAACCCTTAGCGGCTACAGCAGCCGATACTTGGGCGATGGCTTTGGCTTCGGCTTCAGCTTGCAAAATTTGCGCTTCGGCTTGACCTTGCGCTTTTAAAATACGGGCTTGTTTTTCGGCTTCGGCTGCATTGATTTCAGCCGCTTTTTCACCTTCCGATTTTAGAATGGCCGATTGTTTCTCGCCCTCTGCTTTCAAAATTTCGGCACGACGGTCGCGTTCGGCTTGCATTTGTTTTTCCATGGCAAAACGGATGCTTTCTGGAGGAGTAATATCTTGTAATTCAACACGATTTACCTTAACGCCCCATTTATTAGTAGCATCATCCAACACATTGCGCAACTTAGAGTTGATGGTATCGCGCGATGTAAGGGTTTCGTCCAACTCCATTTCACCTACCACGTTACGCAAAGTAGTTTGGGTAAGTTTTTCAATAGCCATGGGCAAGTTTTTGATTTCGTACACCGACTTAACGGGGTCTACAATTTGAAAATACAGCAAGGCATTGATTTCGGTCATAACGTTATCTTTGGTAATAACGCTTTGCTTATCAAAATCGTACACTTGTTCGCGCAAATCGATGCGATTTACCATGCGCAAGGCCCCTGTATTCATGCGAGCGATGGTTTCTTTGGGACGCTCAACAATGGGCAGAATAATGTTAATACCTGCTTGCAACGTTCTGTGATAGCGTCCCAAGCGTTCTACAATCATGGTTTCTGATTGCGATACAATCTTAATACCATTGATTACATAAATAACGACCAATGCGGCCAATACTACTAAAATAATTGAAAATGCGCTCATGTTTTTATTGATTTGTTGATTATTCGTACTTCGTACTCATCAGTACGTTGTTGATGCGTTGGCAACTATTGACGAACGACGGTTAACACAAGGCTATCTTGTTTGATAACGGTAACATTGGTACCAACAGGAATGACCTCGTCTGTTTCGATAACGGCTTTCCAATCGTCGCCATTAACGGCCACCCTACCTGTATGCTGGGCTGGATTGATTTCTTCGGTTACCACTCCTTGCATACCCACAAGCGCTTCGGCATTCATGGGTACGTATTGTTGCTTTTTGGTGATGTACTTTAAGGCCAATGGGCGAATAATGAAAAATGCCAACAACGATCCGGCTGCAAACGCCATCATTTGCCAATTAAAAGAATAACCAAAGTAGGCCAAAGCGGCACCTGCAAGTGTACCGAAAGCAAAACAAACAATTCCAAAACCCGTGGTTACTATTTCTACAATAACCAATACAGCGGCAAAAAGAAGCCAATAGTGATAAAGTTCCATATACTTTTTTGTTGATGCGTAATACAAAAATACTAAATAATTCGCTCTGAATGCATTTTAACGAATATTTTTGCATTTATTGACAATCTTTTGTATTTTTGTCAGATATATGTCAAGACCATTGCCTATGAAGAAATCATACTCACAATAAACCTTATACTATTGTATATCAACCTTATTATCAAATAAAACCATGAAATTTAAACAACTTGTAGTACTCACATTCACCCTGATTACCATTATGACAGCGTGCAGTAAATCACCCCAAAAATACAACTCTTACAACGAATACCCCGAATACAAAGGAAACGACTTAGAATACGTATATTCTCCCAAACAAACCACCTTTAAACTGTGGTCGCCAGAAGCAGATAGTGTTCAACTACACTTGTACGCAGAAGGCATGGGTGGCGATCGCCTTAACACCAAAATGATGGAATATGTAGGCGATGGCGTTTGGGCTACTACCATCCAAGAAGATTTAAAAGGCAAATTCTACACCTTCCAAGTTTACCACGAAGGACAATGGTTAATGGAAACCGTTGGTGGATATGCCAAAGCCGTAGGTGTTAATGCCTTGCGCGGCGCCATTATTGATATGGCCGACACCAACCCAGAAGGCTGGGAAAACGACGTAAAACCCGCTCAAAAGAACTTTACCGATATTGTTTTGTACGAAGTTCACGTACGCGACTTTTCTGTTTCGCCTAACTCGGGCATGAAAAACAAAGGTAAATTCTTGGCTTTCACCGAAAAAGGCACCAAAAATAGCCATGGTCAAGCTACCGGTTTAGACCACTTAAAAGAATTGGGCGTAACACACGTACACTTGTTGCCTGTTTTTGATTTTGCATCGATTGACGAAACCAAACTAGAAGAAAACAAATACAACTGGGGCTACGAACCTGCTAACTTTAACGTACCCGAAGGTAGCTACTCTACCAACCCATACGACCCTATTTGCCGTATCAAAGAATTCAAACAATTGGTACAAACCTTGCACGAAAACGGCATCCGCGTTATTATGGACGTGGTTTACAACCACACCCGTGCGGTAGAATGGTCGTGCTTTACCCATACGGTTCCTGGTTACTACTACCGTCAAAACCCTGACGGAAGCTATGCCAATGCTTCGGGTTGTGGCAACGAAACCGCATCGGAACGTGCCATGGTACGTCGCTACATTGTAGAATCGCTAGAATATTGGGCAAAAGAATACCACATTGACGGTTTCCGTTTTGACTTGATGGCTATTCACGACATCGAAACCATGAATTTAATTCGCGAACGCTTAACTGCTATCGACCCTACTTTGTTTATTTACGGCGAAGGTTGGGCGGCTAGCCAAGTAGCCATTCCATACGAACAAACTGCTGCTAAACAACACGTAAACAGAATGCCCGGTATTGCCGTATTTAGCGACGATTTGCGCGACGGTTTGCGCGGAGGTTGGGCAGATGCCAAAGTTCCTGGGTTTGCTTGCGGCACACAAGGCTATGACGAAACCATTAAATTTGGCGCTGTAGCTGCTACCCAACACGACAGCATCCACTATGGATTGGTAAACTACTCGCACAACCCCTACGCAGCAGAGCCATCGCAAGTAATTAACTACGTATCTTGCCACGACGACATGTGCTTGAACGACAAAATTGCTTACTCGGCTCCTTATGGCAGCTCGCCACAAGAAATGCGTCGTTACAACCGTTTGGCACAAAGCGTTATTTTCTTATCGCAAGGGGTTCCCTTTATCTATGCGGGCGAAGAAATTATGCGCAACAAACAAGGCGTTCACAACACCTACCAATCGCCCGATAGCATCAACCAAATTAACTGGGACTTTAAATACAAAGAAGAACCCATGTTTAACTACTACAAAGGCCTAATTGCTTTGCGCAACGCACACCCTGCCTTTAGAATGCCTACTACAGAAATGATACAACAAAACTTGCATTTCTTGTATACAGGCCAAGCTTGCGTAGTAGCTTATACCATCGAGAACAACGCTAACGGCGATAGCTGGAACCGCATTTTGGTAGTACACAATGGCAACCGCCATCCTATTAACCTAAGCATTCCACAAGACAACTGGACCGTAGCTTGCAATGGCGAAGAAGTAAGATTGAATGGTATTTTCAATTGGAACAAAAATTACCTTCCCGTTCCTGCTTCATCTACCATGGTATTGTTTAAAAAATAAGGTTGCATGACCACACATCAACTTTGCCATATCATCAACGAATTTGCCCCACTATCGTTACAAGATAGTTGGGACAATTCGGGATTGCAAATTGATAACAACAATGCCGAGGTAACAGGGGTGCTTATTTGCTTTGACATTACCGAAAAAAGTCTACAAGAAGCCATCGATAAAGATTGTAACGTAATTATTGCGCACCATCCTTTACTGTTTCATGGATTAAAACAAATTGGGCACGATGCCTACATAGAACGTTGCGTGCGCATGGCCATTGTACACAACATTGCCATTTACTGCAACCATACCCCACTAGACAAAGTACAAGGGGGCATCAGTTGGAAATTGGGCGAAAAACTAGGCTTGCAAAACCTAACCTACTTACAAAGCGATGGTATGGCATCTTACGGCGCCATGGGCCAGTTTACCTTGCCAATCAGCGAGCAAGACTTTATCGGTTTACTAAAAGACACATTTAATTTAACCTACGTTAGGTGTTCCGAACCACTCAACAAAGCCATACACAAAGTGGCATTATGCGGTGGGAGTGGCGCTTTTTTGATAGACGACGCCCTAAAAGCAGGTGCAGATGCCTTTGTTTGTGGCGACATCAAACACCACGAATTTTACAAAGCCGAACAAAATATTCTCTTGGCCGACATGGGGCATTTTGAATCGGAAATTGCTACAAAAGAGATTTTTTTTAGCATACTTTCAAAAAAATTACCTACCTTTGTCGTTCACTTGTCAGAAAACGACAAAAGTCCTATTTATTGTTTTTAAAACGTACTCTATATGGCAGAAAAGAAAGTAGAAACTACTGAAATTTCGGTAGAAGAAAGACTAAAAGCACTTTACAAATTGCAAACCATTATGTCTGAAATAGACAAGTATACCATTTTGCGTGGTGAGCTTCCTGGCGAAGTACAAGACTTGGAAGACGAAATTGTTGGTTTGCAAACCCGTATGCAAAACTACGAAACCGAAATAGCAGATTTGAAGAAAAACATCGTAGCTTACAACGAAGTAATTGCTACCTCTACTGCTAACCGCGCTCGTTACCAAGAACAATTGAACAACGTACGCAACAACCACGAATTTGACCACCTTACCAAAGAGGTTGAATTTGAATCGCTAGAAATTGAAGCGAAAGAAAAGAAAATTCGCGAATGCAACATTGCTATTGAACGTAAAAAAGAAGAGCAAGAAAAAACAGCTGCTATCATCGAAGAAAAAAATAGCATTCTAGCTGAAAAGAAAGAAGAATTGGACAGCATTATTGTTGAAACCAAACAAGAAGTGGAACGTCTTCGCGAAGAAGCTAAAACTGTAGAAACCTTGATTGAACCTCGTTTGTTGCAAGCTTTCAAACGCATTCGTAAAAATGCACGCAACGGCTTGGCTGTGGTTTACATTGAACGCGATGCTTGCGGTGGTTGCTTCAACAAAATCCCTGCTCAACGTCAATTGGATATCCGTTTGCGCAAAAAAATCATTGTTTGCGAACACTGCGGACGTATCTTGGTTGACCCTGAATTGGCAGGTGTTACTGAATAAGCCATACGCATTACCTCATAAAAAAAGACCAAAGTTCATCGCTTTGGTCTTTTTTATTTTGATAAGGATAACCTTTTATCCTTTTAAGCATTTTAGCATATCGTTGGCAGCCGTATCGGACGCGACGCTACTACCCAAGGTTTGCGCCATCTGTTCGTAATCGTTTAATATGCGCTTTCTATAATCGGCATCGTTTAGCAAACAGCGCAACTCGCTGGCCAACGATTGTGCATGAAAGTGATGGCCTAACAGCTCTTTTACCACTTCTTTTTGAGCGATGATGTTTACCAACGAAACCAACGGGATTTTAACCAACAAACGCAAAAGCGGCATAGCAATGCGCGAGGCTGTTATCTGGTAACACACCACTTGGGGCAAGCGAAACAACCCTGTTTCGAGTGTAGCCGTTCCCGAATTAATAGCGCCTACCGTTGCATATTGAAGCAAGGGATAAGTTTGATCAAAGACCAATTTGATAGGCGAAGGTACATCTTTGTACAACGAAGGTGAAACGGCCGATGTTGCCGCCAACACCCATTGAACATCGCCAAAAGCAGCAAAATCCAGTTTGGCAAAAACACGCAAACTAGCTTTTACCTCTTGCACCCTACTGCCAGGCAAAAGGGCTACAATGGGCTTATCGGTTAGGTTATTTTGTTGCAAAAACGCTTGACGCGTAGGCAAACTATCTTGCGCCATACGAACGGTTTGCACCGATGGATTGCCAACATAAACAGCCTTTACTCCATGCTTGGCATAAAAATCTACTTCAAAAGGGAAGATGGCATATACCCTATCTATGTATTTTTTTATTTGCTTAATGCGCCCTTCCTTCCACGCCCATATTTTAGGGGGAATGTAGTAGTAAACCGGAAGGTGTAGCACTTCTTTTACGTATTTGGCTATTTTTAGGTTAAATCCGGGGTAATCTACCAACACAACAGCATCGGGCCGATAAGCAGCTATATCTGCTTTGCATTGGTTAATGTTACGCAAAATAGCTGGCAAATGCGTTAGTACACGCAAAAAGCCCATTACGGCTGTATCGCGGTAATGACGCACCAACACACCGCCCGCTGCCTGCATTTTATCGCCACCGTAGTAACGAAAATCGGCATCCGGATCTTGTGCTCTGAGCGAATGCATCAGATTGGCTGCATGCATATCGCCCGATGGTTCGCCGGCTATTAAATAATATCGCATATTAGGTAAACAAATAGAACAACATGCACAGGTAGGGAGCTAACCCTAGCACACCACCTCGGCAAAAGGGAAAGCTATCGGTTTTGTATCCCCAAAACAAGAAAATCAAATCGGGCAACATACAAAACAGCAAATACTGCATAAATACAGGGGCTTTCATCCACAAATGCACCTCGCTAAGGGGCGCATGCGAAACGGCCGTCCAAGTGGCTAGAAAAACCAACAAGGGCAACAAAAAACAAATCAGAAAGCCTATCCAGATTTTATTTAATTTCTTCATTCCAATGCGATAATTGTTGTACGGTTGGATAATGCGTAAAATCAACCTGACAAGGCACAATGGCCACATAACCGTGGTCCATGGCATATTGATCGGTATCAACGGCATCGGGTTCCAGGTTAATAAACTCGCCCGTTAACCAATAGTAATTGTTACCACCAGGGTCTTGGCGGCATACAAAACGTTCGTTCCATCTGCCATAGCATTGACGGCACACGCGCATGCCTTTGAGTTGCTCGCCCAATGGGATGTTTACATTGAGGCAAATATCTTTGGGAAGACCTTCTTTGAGTACCTTCTCGGTAATGCGCACGGCATAACGAACCGCTTCCGAAAAATCGGCACGAGGGTCGTGACTGTCTAGCGAAAAACCAATGGCAGGAATGCCCTCGGTACAGCCTTCAAACACCGCACCCATGGTACCCGAATACAGCACATTGATGGCCGAATTGGTACCGTGATTGATGCCCGCCAAAATAAGGTCGGGTTGGCGATCCAAAATGGTGTACAAGGCAAGCTTTACACAGTCGCAAGGTGTTCCGTTGCAACGGTACATTTGCAAACCGTCTTTTTCCAGGTGCTTCCAGTAACGCAAATGGGTATTTACAGTAATAGCACTTGACTGTGCCGAACGAGGGCCGTCAGGTGCTACTACCACAATATCGCCCAAAGGACGAACCGCATCTACTAGCGAGTGAATTCCTCTTGCTTCGATGCCGTCGTCATTGGTAATTAAAATAAGTGGTCTTTTCATTGAATATTGTTTTGTTTCAATACATCAACGGCAGCTTCTAGGTTATCGGGACGGATAGCCACGCTCGCCGTATCGCCTTCCGAAAAGGCGTACATATACTCGATGTAAATATTAGCAGCTGCCAACAAATCCAACACAGCATACAACGAACCAGGGGTGTTGTCTACGTGCAACGTCAAAACATCGGTCACCTTAACGGCAAAACCGTTTTCCTTTAAAATTTGATAGGCTTTATCGGTGTCCGATACCAATACGCGCAAAATGCCAAAATCGGTGTTATCGGCAATGCTAAAAGCTTTCATGTTGATAGACGACTCGGACAAAATTTTTGCCACATCGTTTAGTCGACCCGTTTTGTTTTCCAAAAAGATGGATAATTGTTTGGTTGTCATAAGTCTATCTGTTTAAAGGTTATTGAAATTTACGTTTATCCAACACACGTTTGGCTTTGCCCTGGCTGCGTTCAATAGAACGAGGTTCTGACAAAATAATGTTAGGCGAGATGCCGATAACGCTTTGTAATTTGCTCACTACTTTCTTTTGCAACTTAATCATACCCTTCATATCGTCGGTGTAGTATTGTTCTTTTACCTCTACTTGGATATCGAAGGTATCGGTATTGTTTACACGGTCTACGGTTATAAAGAAGTGAGGTTCTACCTCTTCCATTTCGCAAAGAACGGCTTCTACTTGCGATGGGAATACGTTAACGCCACGAATAATAAGCATATCGTCGCTACGACCCAAGATTTTTTCCATACGCACGGTAGTACGGCCACATTGGCATTTTTCGTACACAAGGCGAGTAAGGTCGCGGGTACGGAAACGGATAAGTGGCATGCCTTCTTTGGTAAGGGTGGTAAACACCAACTCGCCAGTAGAACCTTCGGGCAACACCTCGCCAGTTTCTGGGTCGATGATTTCTGGATAGAAATGGTCGTCGTGCAAGTGGGTTCCGCATTGGAATTCGCATTCATGCCCTACTCCAGGGCCAATAATTTCGGTAAGCCCGTAAATATCGTAGGCTTTAATTTGCAAACGTTGTTCTATTTCTTTGCGCATGGCTTCGGTCCAGGGTTCTGCGCCCAAAACACCCACACGCAATTTAAATTCTTCGCGTGGAATGCCCGATTTCTCTAAGGCTTCGGTTAGGTACAAAGCATAAGAGGGAGTACAAGCAATGGCTGTGGCACCCAAATCGTGCATCATAAGCAATTGTTTTTCGGTATTACCTACCGACATAGGAATAACGGTGGCACCCAAGTTTTGACCAGCTCCGTGCGCTCCCAAACCGCCGGTAAACAATCCATAGCCGTACGACACATGAAAAACATCGTTTTTATCCATACCAAAGGCGGCTAAACAACGAGCGCCTACTTCTTCCCATATCTTAAGGTCGTTTGCTGTGTAGCCTGCTACAATGGGTTTGCCTGTAGTCCCTGACGATGCGTGAATGCGCACAATGTCAGAAAGGGGAGCCGACAGCATACCCCAAGGGTAATAGTCGCGTAAATCTTTTTTTGAGGTAAAGGGTAATTTAGCGATATCGTCGATGGATTGAATATCATCGGGTGTAACACCCGCTTCTTGCATTCTTTTGCGATAAGGTTCACAATTGGCGTAAACCCTCGCTACTAATTCTTTTAGTCGTTGCGATTGCAAACGACGTTTTTCTTCGCGGCTCATACACTCTGCCGCTTGGTTCCAAATCATATTATTGTTGTTTATTCGTTGATACGTTTAGTTGTTGAATCGTTGAATCGTTAAACCGTTTAGTCGTTTTTTTATTACGATTAAACGATTATTCGGTTATTCGATTTAACGTTGCGAAGCAACTAGCGACTAACTAATCAATTTGCGGAGGAAACTCATAAAGAGCTTATCGTCCATGAGTTTCTTATCGCGGTAATTGGCAAAATCTTCAAAATAATCGCTGTAAATATCCTCTAGCAATTCATCGGGTAAACCGCATTCTTTTTGCGCCCGTTTAGCGCACAAACGACGATAGTATTGTGCCGCCTTGAGTTGCTCTTGCCATCCAGCAGGTTTTTCTTGGTCAATGATGTGCTCTTTTTGCGTTAAGGTGTAAAAAAACGCATAAAAAGTAGCCACATCGCCAAACCAAAGGTTAATGGCCATGCGCACGTCTTCTGATAAACTTTGCAAACGCTCTTGTGCTACTGTCATATTGTTACAAATGAATAACAAAGTTACGCTTTTTTTTAACATCATGTACCCTACCCGTGGTTTTTCGTTGCCATTTTTGCAATTTTTTGTAACTTCGCCAGCAACTAAAACCTTTAAACTTTAAAATATGGCAGAAAAAAAATTACAATTATCTACCACTAACAAAGTGTTAGCTGGCGTATGTGGCGGCGTGGCCGAATACCTTGACATTGATGTAAACGTTGTACGTATCATTGCATTGGTATCGGCAGTATGTGGCAGCCTAGGAATATGGGCCTACCTAATCACTTGGTTGGTTCTGTCTACATCCAAATAAATCAACCTTACAGGTAAAATCCATGGTCTTTAACCTGCAATCGGATTATCAACCAACGGGCGATCAGCCCGAAGCCATTCGTCAATTGGTAAACGGGTTGAATGAGCACGAACCCTGCCAAACCTTATTGGGTGTAACAGGTTCGGGCAAAACCTTTACCATTGCCAATGTGATTGCAGAGGTAAATAGACCTACACTGGTATTAAGCCACAACAAAACACTCGCTGCCCAATTGTACAGCGAGTTTAAAAGTTTCTTTCCCAACAATGCGGTAGAATATTTTGTATCGTACTACGATTACTACCAACCCGAAGCCTACATTCCTACTACCGATACCTACATTGAGAAAGATTTAGCCATTAACGAAGAAATAGACCGTTTGCGCTTGTCGGCTACATCGGCCCTGCTATCGGGCAGAAAAGACATCATTGTGGTGTCGTCGGTATCATGTATCTACGGCATTGGCAACCCCGAAGATTTTACCAAAAACCAAGTACACATTCGCGTAGGGCAAAAAATTGTGCGCGATGTATTTTTGCGCAACCTGGTATCGGCCATGTACAGCCGCGACGAAATCAACTTTGGTCGCACCAATTTTAGGGTAAAAGGCGACACGGTGGATATTTGGCTGTCGCATACCGATGTCATTGTACGGGTTATATTTTGGGGCGACGAAATTGAAAGCATCGAACTGCTAGATGCCATTACCCTCTTTACCATAGAGGTATTGGACGAATACTGCATACCCCCATCGACCATTTTTGTTACCACGCCAGAGAACACCAAACGCGCCATCAAAGAAATTGAACTAGATTTGGGCAAACAGGTGGAATATTTACAATCGATTGGCAAAAATTACGAAGCCAAACGTTTGTACGAGCGCACCACCTACGATTTGGAAATGATTCGCGAAATTGGCTATTGCTCGGGCGTAGAAAACTATTCGCGCTACTTTGACGGGCGCGAAGCAGGCACCCCACCCTTTTGCTTGCTCGATTTTTTGTCGGACGATTTCGTGGTGGTTATTGTCGAAAGCCACGTTACCGTACCCCAAATGCACGCGATGTACGGGGGCGATGCTGCACCCAAAAAGAAGC
>JAZRBL010000131.1:0-6027 GCA_045635045.1 Candidatus Enterocola sp.
CGTTATGAGAAACTCGGTATCATAGGCAACAACGGCACAGGCAAGAGTACTTTTATCAAACTCCTGCTCGGCGAAGTACCTTTGGACAGCGGCAGTTGGGATGTGGGTAGCACAGTCAAATTTGGCTACTACGCCCAGACAGGCCTAAAGTTCGATGAAGGCAAGAAAGTGATTGATGTGGTGCGCGATATAGCCGAAGAAATAGATTTAGGTGGCGGTAAACGCCTATCGGCATCGCAGTTTTTGACCCACTTTTTGTTTACCCCCGAAACGCAAAATAACTACGTGTACAAATTGAGTGGAGGCGAAAAGCGTCGTTTGCACTTGTGTACGGTATTGATGCAAAATCCTAACTTTTTGGTGCTAGACGAGCCCACTAACGACCTGGATATTGTAACGCTCAACCTTCTGGAAGATTATTTGCAAACCTTTTCGGGATGCGTTATTGTGGTATCGCACGACCGCTACTTTATGGACAAGGTAGTAGACCATTTGTTGGTATTTAAAGGCGATGCGCAAGTGCAAGATTTTCCAGGAAATTACACTGATTATCGTTTTTGGCGCGAGGAGCAGGAGAAACAAAAAGCGCAAGAAAAGAAAAAGGCAGTTGCCGAAGCGCCGGTTGTAAAGACAGAGCATAAACGCAAACTTACCTACGGTGAGCAGCAAGAATTAAAGCAATTGGAAAAAGATATTGCGATGTTGGAGGCAGAAAAGGCGGCGTTAGAAGCCGATTTTGCATCGGGTAATTTATCGTCCGATGAACTGCAAACCAAGGCACAACGCATGAATGAACTGCTACCGTTGCTAGACGAAAAAGAAATGCGTTGGCTGGAGCTATCGGAAGTATAGTTTGTCGATTGTTGCTTGTCGATTGTTGCTTGTTAGAGAATCACTTTAAAATTAATTGATATGAAAAAGACTTGTTTGTTTTTAGTAAGCCTATGCTTAATAGGATTTTGTGCTTGTGCTACGCCCGATGAGCCCAATGCACCCGATGATCCTACTAATCCTGATACGCCATCAGATCCGTCAGATCCATCTAAGCCCGATGGACCGCTTCCTCCCGTTGTAGAGAAATTTGTGGTAACCATTCAAGATGACATAGTGGGTGGTACTGTAGAAGTATTTGTAGGTTCTACACCCATTACCGAACTAGATTCGCTAGAAAGAAATACCATGGTAACCGTAAGAATGATTGCCGACGATAATCATATCTTAACAGGTTCTAATGTAGTAAAAGGTTGTGCCGTAGTAGATTCGTTTAAAATTAAACAAGATACAGAGATTTGCCCTGTTTTTGAACAAGTTCAAATAGCCGCAGCTTCGGATGTTCATAAAATTTGTAACTACAACATCCGTTACTACAACGGTAGCAGCGATAGTGGCAATACAGGTGGCTGTTCGTGGTTAACCCGCAAAGACAAGGTATTTGAAATGATTACCTCGCACAATATGGATGTGTGTGGTATTGAGGAGATTACCAAAAATCAGTCACCCGATTTTATCAACACCCTAACCGATTATGAATACGTTGGTTATGGTCGTGATAATGGTAAAGAAAACCAAAATGGTGCTGGTGGCGAGCAAACCGGTCTTATTTACAAAAAATCGCGCTACGTAAAATTGGATCAAGGTTGTTTCTTTTTGTCGAATACCCCTTACAAACCCAGTAAAGTGAACAATTCGGATTTTAATCGCATTGTAGCTTGGGTGCAATTAAAAGAACGTGCTACCGAAAATGTATTCTACTTTTTCTCTACGCACTTTAATCACAACTATAGCCCAGAGAAGGTAGCCGTGCGTACAGCGCAAGCCGATATTGCCATTGATATGGTGCCTAAAATTGCAGGCGAATATCCTTATTTCTTTGTGGGTGACTTTAACTGCGAAATCACCGAGCCTGCTTACGAAAAATTGTCGACCCGTTGGGCGGATGCCTTTATTGTGATGGGCGAAGAAGCGCAAGGTGGTTACCTTTGCAACGAAGAGCAACAAACGGCATATCCTACCCAATGTGAATGGCCAGGTAATACCTACACCGGTTTGTATAGCTCGAGCGATAAATCGCCCAAACGCATCGACTTGGTGCTATTTGACGATACACGTGCTACTGTAAGTTCGTACCTTGCCGATAATGATAATATGGGCTTAGAAATGTATCCTTCGGATCACTTGCCTGTTATTACTACCATGACATTCAAGTAGTAATTTCGTTTTTAGCATAAAAATAGGCGACTTTTAGGGTCGCCTATTTGTTTATTACAACATGCCTAATTCTAGCAGCGCTTCTTCGCTCATGCGGCTGCGGTCCCATTCGGGCTCAAACACAAGGTTTACTTTTACGCTTTTAACCCCTTCTACGCTGGCCACTTTTTGCTCCACATCTTCTACAATAAAATCGGCCATAGGGCACGATGGAGCAGTTAGCGTCATGTCAATTTTTACGTTTTGCTCATCGTCTATGTTGAGGTCGTAAATAAGCCCTAAATCGTACACGTTTACCGGAATTTCAGGGTCGTATACGGTTTTAAGCATGGTAACAATCTTTTCTTCTAAAGCTAAAAATTCGTTCATATCTTTTTGGGTAAATAATCGGTTTGTATGTTGGTCATCGACCCCCAGAGGCTGTGACGGGCTTCGGGGTTCATTTTTTCTAACAAGGCCATTACCTCGCTCATGTCGCTGCGGTGCGAATCGGTTTCGTAGGGGCAGTTTTTAATGGGCTTAACAAAATTTCGAATGCGTGCCATCTCTTTAATTTCGCGCTCGGCAATGAGGCACATGGGACGTATAATGTCTACGTCTACGTGGTTCATTTTGAGGTAGGGTGGCATGGTAGAAAAGGCGCCCTGAAAGGTTAAATTCATGAGTAGGGTGGCCAAAATATCGTCTTGGTGGTGTCCTAGTGCAATTTTGGTGCAGCCTAGTTCTTTGGCCAGTTCAAAGAGTTTTTTTCGACGATTCCAGGCGCATAAAAAGCAAGGCGATTTGCGCTTATCGGTGGAGGGGTCAAAACTGCCTGTCCTGTGATAAAATGGAATGTTAAATTGTTGGCAATAGCTAGCAAGGTAGTCAATGTCTGACTGATAAGGTACGTTGCTCATGCTAATATGCGCAGCTACCACCTCAAATTTAGGCTTAAAAATAGCGGCCCGTTTGGCAAACAGTTCCACCAAAGCCAGTGAATCCTTCCCGCCCGATAGCCCAATAAGCACCTTATCGCCATCGGCAATAAGGCCATAATCTTTTAGTGCTTTCCCAAATTTTTGGTGCAGCTTAAAGATGATTCTGCTATCCTGTGGGGTTAATTCTTCCATTTCTGCCGCAAAGATACTACTTTTTTTTGTTGATTCGTTGATGCGTTGATTTGTTGATGCGTTGATTTGTCAATAAAAATTCTTTGTTCGTGCAACTTTCTCATTTCTTTTACTATCTTTGTGGTTTGTATGGATAAAACACAATCTATTTAAAATCATAATAGTATGACACAAAAGAAACTGAATTTTTTGGCCGACTTTCCTGCTATTTCTACGCAAGAATGGATGGACAAAATTACTGCCGACCTTAAAGGCGCAGACTTTACCAAAAAGTTGGTTTGGAGAACTCCAGAAGGCTTTAATGTAATGCCTTTCTATCGTCAAGAAGACTTGGCTGGTTTGAAAACCACAGAATCGGCTCCCGGCGAATTCCCATTCGTTCGTGGTACCAAAGAAAGCAACCAATGGTTGGTTCGTCAAGAAATCAATGCAAAAGCATGTGCTAAAAGCGCAAATGCAAAAGCATTGGATGTACTTAACAAAGGCATTGATTCACTTTGCTTCCAATTGGGCAAAGAAGTAACCGCCGAAACCATCGAAACCTTGTTGGCTGGTATCAAAGCGGATGCTATTGAATTGAATTTCAAAGTATGCGTACGCAAAGCTCCTGAATTGGCAGCTTTATTAATTGCTTACTTTAAGAAAGAAAACTACAACTTGGCAGAACTAAAAGGTTCTATTTGCTGCGACCCTATTAACGCTATGCTAACCAAAGGCAAAGCATTGAGCGCAGAAGAAGTAACCGAAATTGCTAAAAATGCCATCGAAGCTGCTGCAGAACTTCCTAAATACCGCATGATTGGTGTAAACGCTGTTAGCTTGAACAACGCAGGTGTTTACTGCTCGCAAGAACTAGGTTATGCCTTGGCTTGGGGTAACCAATATATGGAAATGCTTACCGAAGCAGGTATGGATGTAGATGCTGCTGCAAAATCCATCAAATTTGCTTTTGGTATTGGCGGTAACTACTTTATGGAAATTGCCAAATTCCGTGCAGCTCGTTTGTTGTGGGCTAAAATTGTAGAAGCATACGCTCCTAAATGCCTATGCTCTGCTAAAATGAAAGCACACGCTGTAACCAGCACCTACAACAAAACCATTTTTGATGCGCACGTAAACTTGTTGCGTACACAAACCGAAGCCATGAGTGCTGCTTTGGGTGGTGTTGATTCAATTACCGTATTGCCTTTTGATGTTACCTATCAAGAATCGGACGAGTTCTCTGAACGCATTGCACGCAACCAACAATTGTTGCTAAAAGAAGAATCGAACTTTGATAAAGTAATTGACCCTGCTGCAGGTTCGTACTACATCGAAAACCTAACCGCTATGGTAGCTGAACAAGCTTGGAACTTGTTCTTGCAAGTTCAAAACGAAGGCGGTTTCTTTGCTGCAGTAAGCGCTGGCTCTATCCAAAAAGCCGTAGCTGACAATGCTGCTAAACGTGCTAAAGACGTAGCATCGCGCAAAGAAATTTTGTTGGGTACCAACCAATTCCCCAACTTCAACGAAATGGCTGCCGAAAAAATTACCAAAGAAGCTTGCGCTTGCAAATGCAGCTGCGCTGCCGAAGCTGGTTTGGAAAAATTGCCTAACGGCCGTGCTGCTGAACAATTTGAAACCTTGCGTTTGGCTACCGAAGCTGCTGCTAAACGTCCAAAAGCCTTTATGCTTACCATCGGTAACTTGGCTATGCGTCTAGCTCGTTCGCAATTCTCTTGCAACTTCTTTGCTTGCGCTGGTTACGAAGTAATCGACAACCTAGGCTTTGCTACTGTAGAAGAAGGTGTAGCTGCTGCACAAGCTGCAGGTGCTGATATCATCGTTCTTTGCTCGAGCGACGACGAATACGCAGAATTGGCTGTTCCAGCTTTCAAAGCCATCGATGGCAAACAAATCTTTGTAGTAGCAGGTGCTCCTGCTTGCATGGAAGAGTTGCAAGCTGCCGGTATTCAAAACTTTATTCACGTTCGTGTAAATGTGCTTGAAACCTTAAAAGCTTTCAACCAACAATTAGGTATTAACGCATAATAAATGTAGCACTTATAAATGAAAATTGTATGAAACCAAATTTTAATACCATAGACATTAAAAACGTTGCTGCATCACAATATGCTGGTAACAACGAAAGCAACTGGACTACATCGGAACAAATTCCTGTAAAACCAGTTTATACCCAAGACGATATCAAGGATTTTGACTTTTTGGATTACGCTGCAGGTCTTCCTCCTTTCTTGCGTGGACCTTATAGCGGTATGTATCCTATGCGTCCTTGGACCATTCGTCAATATGCCGGTTTCTCTACTGCCGAAGAATCAAACGCATTTTATCGTCGTAACTTGGCTTCTGGCCAAAAAGGTCTTTCGGTAGCATTCGACTTGGCTACTCACCGTGGTTATGACGCCGATCACGAACGCGTTGTAGGTGACGTAGGTAAAGCCGGTGTATCTATCTGCTCGGTAGAAGACATGAAAGTGTTGTTCGACGGTATTCCATTGAACAAAATGTCGGTATCGATGACCATGAACGGTGCGGTGCTTCCTATCTTGGCGTTCTACATCAACGCTGGTTTGGAACAAGGTGCTAAACTAGAAGAAATGGCTGGTACCATTCAAAACGATATCTTGAAAGAATTTATGGTGCGTAATACCTATATTTACCCACCTGCATTCTCTATGAAGATCATCTCTGACATCTTCGAATATAC
>JAZRBL010000132.1:0-11105 GCA_045635045.1 Candidatus Enterocola sp.
TAGTGGATATACTTCTTAAGTTCCTGTTTGAAGTGATCCATATCCTTAAACTCTTGCAAATATAGCAATTCAGATTTCATTATTCCAAAGAAGTTCTCCATCATCGCATTGTCAAGACAATTTCCTTTGCGCGACATACTCTGTATAATCCCGTTGCGCTTTAGTGCTAACTGGTATTGCATATGCTGATAATGCCAACCTTGATCGGAGTGCAATATCAGGCCTTCCTGTGGCTTTACCTTCCTTATAGCACTGTTTATCATATTTATCACCATACGTAAATCTGGACTGTCGGAGATTGTGTAGGAGATTATCTCGCCGTTGTACATATCAAGTATCGGTGAGAGGTAAGCTTTTCTATCGCCAATCTTGAACTCTGTAACATCTGTTGCCCATTTACGGTTAGGTGCTTGTGTTGTAAAATCACGCTCTAAAACATTGGCAGCAATGCGTCCTACCTCTCCTTTGTATGAACGGTATTTAATCTTGCGTACAACTGATTTGAGATGCATCTCCTGCATCAGTTTCTGCACAGTCTTGTGGTTGATTACATACCCTTCGTTACGGAGTTGTATGCATACTCTGCGATATCCGTAGCGTTTATGGTGCTGTGTAAAGATCTCGCTTATGCGCTTGCGCTCAGAGCGATACTTATCCTCTGGTTCAAAACGTGCTACATTGTAATAATAGGTAGAACGTGGCATCTTTATGTATTTAAGCATAAAGAGTAAATCGTGTCCTTCTTGCCTTAGTTCTCGGATTGTAACCGCCCAATCGCGCGCAGACGGGCTTCTCTTTCCTCGACTAAGGCTTTCACTTTTTTTAGCAGAGCATTCTCTGTCTTAAGTTCTTGATTTTCCCTACGGAGACGTTCAAGTTCCGTTTCTGGCTTCTGTTCTTTCTTTGGTCTTCCCATAGTTCTTGGCCAGCCTGGTTGTTTTATGGCAGTTAGAGCTTCAATTCCTCCATATCTATAGATCTTCAACCATATAGATAAACGAGGTACGCTTACTCCATACTTTATCGAGGCTTGCACCAAAGATATACCATTATTTTCAATATCCAATACAACCTTGCATTTGAACTCACCATTTGCACGAGTGTATGCTTGCCGACGAAGAGCTTTTACTCCCTCCTTCTGGTACAAAAACCATAGTTTTGAAAGTCGAGAATCATCAATTCCATACTTGTTGTGAATGTAATTTTTGGAATAACCATCTTCAAGCATATGCATATATTTAAGCAATGCTGAATAATCGTGTTTCTTACGCATAAAATAAACCCCAAAGTTTTTTGTCCAAACCTTGGGGTTCACTTCAAAGCCTCTTTTTTTTATGTCACAAGTCGCAAGTCACAAGTCGCAAGTCGCTTGTTGCTTCGCAACGTTAAATCGCATAATCGTTAAATCGCAAAAAACACGACCAAACGATTCAACGATTAGTCAATAAAATTATCAACAAAGTTTGCTTTTATCTATAGAATAGCGTATATTTGTACGTTTGTATACCTTTAGCGGTGCCTATGTTAAAAAATTACTTCGCAACCTTTACGTTAATAGTTATCTTGCTCTTTCCTTCGTGCGTAACACCACGAAAAACGCGCTATTTGCAAGAGCCGGATAAATACGTGGCTGCGTATCCAGAATACCATACCCCTGCCGATTACCAGGTAATGCGAAGCGACGAGCTAAACATTCGCGTTATTACCCTCGACCCCGAATCGCGCAAAATCTTTAACAGCACTTCAGAAAGCTCTTCTTCGTCGTCGCTATCGTCGGCCTACAAAGGGTTGTACACCTATACCGTATACGAAGACGGTACCATCGATTTTCCTTACATTGGCGCTATTGAGGTTGCTGGCAAAACCACCCGTCAAATTAAAAAAGACATAGAAGATAAACTACGCGAGTACGTTAAAGACTGCTCGGTAGAGGTGCGTTTGGTAAATGCCTACTTTAACTTGCTAACAGAGGGTAGTGCATCGCGCCATGCGCTTACCAAAGAAAAAATGACCATTTTTGAAGCCTTGGCAGTAGGGGGCGACTTGAGCAAATACGCAGACCGCCAACATGTTAAAGTGTTGCGCCAATTGCCTAGTGGCGAAACCGAAATAAAAGAATTTGATATTCGCAGCAAAGATGTTTTGGGTAGCGAATACTATTATATCCAACCCAACGATATTATTTACGTAAAAGCCTTTAACGGTCAGTTTTTCCGTGTAGACTCGTTCTTAACGGCTATTGGCATTACGTCTACCACTATATCGTTTGGCGTACTTATTTGGTCTATTGTAAACTTATGCAAAGGATTAGCCACTGGAACCGCACAATAAAACAAGGCGCAATGGCCCTGTTGTTACTTTTGTTGGGAAGCTCTTGTATTACCAACAAAAGCATGACCTATTTGCAAACAGACGATAAGTTGCCCCAGTACACCAAAGCCCCTTACGTCTACTACCGCATCCAAAAAAACGACCAATTGGTAATTCGTTTGCTCAGCTTGAACGAAGAGGCAACCGCCATCTTTAACTTAGGCACCACGTCTAGCTCGCAAGCCACCGGTTATACCTACCGCGTGTACGAAGACGGCACCATCGACATTCCTTTTGTAGAATCCATTCCCGTAGCAGGCCTAACCGTACGCGAAGCCTCTAAGGTAATAGAAGACCGACTAAAAGAATTTGTACCCGACGCCATGGTAAAAGTAGCCTTGGCCAACGATAATTTTTACATGCTGGGCGTTTCTGGCAAAGGAGCCTTTCCGCTTTACAAAGAAAAGCTCAATATTTTTCAAGCCTTGGCGCTTACCGGACACATGGCCAACAATGCCGACCGCAAGCGCGTACGCCTTATTCGTCCCAATCCAGAGGGCGGCCGTCCCATTGTAAAACAATTTGATTTGCGCACCGTTACCATTATCGATTCCGAATATTACTATGTACAACCCAACGACGTGTTGTACCTAGGCCCCATTAAAGGCGATTTTTGGAAAATAGAAAATTACAGTGCAGCCATAGGTACCCTTTCTACCTCGCTCAACTTTTTGGTAACCGTAGTTAATTTAGGATTCTCATTTAGATAACCCCATATGGAACAACCCAACTATACAAACCCCGAACAATTTTCAGAAGAAAGCGAAGGTACTTCTTTTGATTATCGTACATGGATTATTCGCATCCTTAAAGGCTGGTATTTCTTTGTTATATCGCTTATTGTGTGCATGGGTATTGCCTACTTGCAAAACCGCAGTTGGAAACCCATATACAAAACCAATGCCTTGGTTATTATAGAAGATAGTAAAGGGTATTTGGGTTCGCAAGCCATGCTGTTGCAAGGGTTTGGGGCAGAAAAAGCCTACCGTAATGTAAACAACCAGGTAATTATGTTTGGTTCGCACGATATCATTGAGCGTACCGTACAAAAATTGCCAGATATGCTGGTAGACTACTACACCTTGGGCCGTTTTAAACAAAGCAGCTTGTACAAGCAAGCCCCCATTAGCATTGCTACCACCTATGTATCGCCCTTGGCCTACGAGCGCAAGTTTGAAATAAGCGATTTGGGCAACGATACCTATAAAATTACGGCCAATGAAACCGATTCCCAATCGGAATTTACCTGCCAAGGCACCTACGGCCAACCCCTAGAAACCTCGCAATTTTTCTTAACCATCCACAAAACCGATCTTTATCGCGAGCATTTCTCCATTGGTTTTACCTTGCATACCACAGAAACCGTGGTATCGCGCTACTCGGGACGCCTGTCGTTTGAGTTCTTAATGACCGGAGCCTCAGTGGTAGAAGTAGCCATTACCGGCGATGTGCCCCAACGCGATGCCGACTTTATCAACGGCCTTTGCGACGAGTTTTTGGCCGACAACCTTTCGCGTAAAAACGATGCGGCCATTAAAACCATTGCCTTTATCGACGACCAATTGGCCCAACTATCGGACTCGCTCCGCATATCGGAAGACCGTTTAAAAGCCTACAAAGCCGATAACTTTGTGGTGGCTTCGGCAGGCGGAAGTACCGTTATGGCACAATACACCCAAATAGATGCCAAACAAACCGAGTTGCGCCTTAAAACCTCTTACTTAAACTACCTAACCAACTACTTGCAAAGCAACGTGCAAGACGGCGCCATTATTGCCCCTGCCAATTTGGGCGTAACCGATGCTAGCCTTACCACCATGGTGCAAACCTACACCGAACTACAAGTAAGCCGCAAAGAAGTAGGCGAAAAGAGCCCCTTGTATGCCAAATACACCCGCGAACTTGATGCCCTAAAAGAGCAAATGTTTGAGTCGCTTAAAAACATGCAAGTGGCCCTAGACATTCAAAAGAAAGACCTAGACGAGCGCGCAGGCCAAGTAATGGCAGAAATGCGCCAATTGCCCTACAAAGAACAACAATTGCTAAAAATACAACGCGAATTTAAAATCAACGACGATTACTATACCTTCTTGATTCAAAAACGCGCCGATGCCCAAATTCAAAAGGCATCTAACTCGCCCGACAACATTATTCTAGACCGTGCCCGCGTTGCTAGCATTACCAATGGCAAAGAAAAGAGCAAACGCTACAGCACGTTCTTGCTAATTGCCTTGGCCGTGCCTGCCGCCTTTATTGTGTTGCGCGAGTTGTTGTACCCCAGCGTTCGCACCGAACAAGAAGTAGAAAAACTATCGGGCCGTGCCTATAAAATCATTTCTATGATTCGCCGCACCAGCATAGAGCACCCCGTGGTGGTCGATAAATACCCCAAATCGTCGGTGGCAGAGGCGTTCCGCATTATTCGTACCTACCTATCGTTGTACGTGCCTGCCGATCAACCCAATTTCTCGTTGATGCTTTCGTCTACCCAGTCGGGCGACGGTAAAACCTACCTTTCGGTAAACATGGCAGCAGTCTATGCCATGACGGGCAAAAAAACCTTGTTGGTCGATTTAGACCTACGCAAACCTTCGGTAATGGCTACCTTGTCCATTCCTGCCAACCGTGGTTTGGTGAACCATTTGTTGAACCAAATATCGTTAGAAGAAGCCATTGTGCAACACCCCGACTATAAGTTTGATATATTGCCAGTAGGGGTGATTCCTCCTAATCCAGCCGAGTTGATGGCTTCGGAAAAGATGAAGAACCTGATTGAAACCCTTAAAAAAGAATATACCTACATTGTGTTCGATACGTCGCCCGTAGGGTTGGTAGGCGATATTTATCCCATTGCCTCGCTAATGGACCACATTTTGTACAGCGTTGCTTGCGAAAAAACCAACAAAAACCTGTTCAAGAGCACCATCAAGCAAATGACCTCGCGTGGCATTAAAAATGTATCGTTTGTGTTCAACAACGTAAACATGAAGAAAATGGAGTACTCGTCTTACTACCAAAACAATTACGGTATGTTTACGGGTTACCACCAAAATAGCTATGCAGGTTACGTGCACGCCGCTCGCCAACACCAACAAGGCTACTATTTTGATGATGCAGAACTAGAGGAATAAAAATTATATACACACCATGGAAAACAAAAAAATTGCAGTAATTGGTCAAGGCTACGTAGGTCTACCTTTGGCCATTGAATTTGGTAAAAAGTACAGAACCCTGGGTTTTGATATCAATGCAGCGCGTATCGCTGAGTTAGAAAATGGCGAAGACCATACCAAAGAAGCCGATTTGGCAGCCATGAAAGAGGCTACCGATTTGTACAAAAACAATACCGGTATTGGTTTGAGTTTTGCTTGCTACCCCGAAAAGTTGAAAGACTTTAACGTGTTCATTGTGAGCGTACCTACGCCTATTGACGAGTTCAATAACCCCGATTTGACCCCACTTTTGAAAGCTTCTGCTATGCTAGGCGGTGTGCTTAAAAAAGGCGATATTGTTATTTACGAAAGTACCGTCTATCCCGGTTGTACCGAAGAAGACTGCGTTCCTGTGTTGGAAAAATTCTCGGGTTTGAAATTTAACGAAGATTTCTTCTGCGGTTACTCGCCCGAACGCATCAACCCCGGTGATAAAGTAAATACCCTTACTACCATCAAGAAAATTACTTCGGGTTCTACCCCAGAAATTGCTGACGTAGTAGATGCGCTATACAACAGCATTTTGAAAAATGGTACCCACCGTGCACCTAACATGAAGGTAGCCGAAGCGGCGAAAGTCATTGAAAATACCCAACGCGATATCAACATTTCGTTTATGAACGAGTTGGCGCTTATTTTTGACCGCATTGGCATTGATACCAACGATGTGATTGAAGCAGCTGGTAGCAAATGGAACTTCCTAAAATACCGTCCCGGTTTGGTAGGTGGTCACTGTATTTCTGTAGACCCTTACTACTTGGCACACAAAGCCAACGCCATGGGTTATCACCCACAAGTTATTTTGAGCGGTCGTCGCGTTAACAACAGCATTGCCAACTTTATTGCGCAAAAAACCATGAAGTTGATGATCCAAGCTGACCACAAAATTAAAAACGCCAATATTCTTTTGTTGGGTATTACCTTTAAAGAAGATTGCCCTGATATGCGTAACTCTAAGGTAATTGACATTTACAACGAACTAAAAGACTTTGGTGTAAATGTAGACGTATACGACCCATGGGCCAACCCCGAAGAAGTAAAAGAAGAATTTGGCATTGAATTATTGCCCAAAGTAAATAAAGGCAAACATTACCAAGCCGTTATCGCAGCTGTATCGCACCGCGAATTCTTTGATTTTGACTTTGCTCACTTTAAAGACAACGGTGCTGTAATCTTCGACGTCAAAAACTTTGTGCCACGTGACGTGGTGGATGCAAGACTTTAAGTCGGGCATAGCCCTCCGACTAATCGACTAATCGACTAATCGGTTAATCGATAAATTATATATTCAATTATTTTAGGTGAATACTTCTGTTTCAATTTATTCTAAAAAATCGATTCGTCGATTCACCGATTTACCGATTCGTCAATAAAATTATGAAAATCGCAATTGTAGGTACCGGTTATGTAGGTTTGGTTTCGGGAACGTGTTTTGCCGAAACTGGAACCGACGTAACGTGTATCGACAAGGATGCGATAAAAATCAGCCAAATTCAGGCAGGTAATATGCCTATTTATGAGCCTGGTTTGGCAGAAATGGTAGCTCGCAACGTTAAAGCAGGACGTTTGCATTTCACCACCTCGTTGCAGAAGGTGCTAGACGAGGTAGAAGTAGTCTTTTGTGCAGTAGGCACGCCTCCAGATGAAGATGGTAGTGCAGACCTTAAATATGTACTTGAAGTAGCAAAAACAGTGGGTGAAAATATTAATCATTACACACTACTTGTTACTAAAAGTACAGTACCAGTAGGCACTGCTAAGAAAGTAAAAGCAACCATACAAGCAGAACTAGACAAAAGAGGCGTAGAAGTGCCTTTTGATGTGGCATCAAACCCTGAATTCCTAAAAGAAGGTGCAGCCATCAAAGACTTTATGAGTCCCGATAGGGTAGTAATAGGCGTAGAAAGCCAAAAGGCCAAAGACCTAATGACCACGCTTTACCGCCCATTCTTGCTAAACAACTTTAGGGTGCTGTTTATGGACATTCCTAGTGCGGAAATGACCAAATACGCAGCCAATAGCATGTTGGCCACCCGTATTAGTTTTATGAACGACATTGCTAACCTATGCGAACTAGTAGGCGCAGACATTGATATGGTGCGCAAAGGCATAGGCAGCGATGTGCGCATTGGCAATAAGTTTTTGTACGCGGGCTGTGGTTACGGTGGTTCTTGCTTCCCCAAGGATGTAAAAGCCTTGATTCACACTGCAGAGCAGTTGGGTTACGATTTAAAACTTTTGCAAGCGGTAGAAAGCATTAATCACGCTCAAAAAGAACTTTTATACAATAAGGTATATCAGTCTTTTAATGGTAACTTGCGTGGTAAAACCATTGCTGTATGGGGATTGGCATTCAAACCCAATACCGATGACATGCGTGAAGCACCCTCCTTGGTATTGATAGACAAACTTTTACAAGCAGGTGCCAACGTACGTGTGTACGATCCCATTGTAAAACAACTAAACCTAGCGCACGATAATTTGTATTATGCCAACGATGCCTACGATGTTGCTCATCATGCCGATGCGCTTTGCTTGGTAACCGAATGGCAAGAATTTAGGCTACCCAATTGGCCATTTATAAAACAAGAAATGAACCGTCCGCTCGTTATAGACGGCCGCAATATATACGATAAAAAAGAATTAATTAACCTAGGATTTAACTATCTGGGTATAGGGAGATAAAAATTATTAACCAGAATCGTCGGTTTATTCTTTGACTCTAATCAATGCGTCACCGATTCACCGATTCACCGATTCACCGATTCACCAATATGAATAAAAAAGCACTTATCACTGGCGTAACAGGACAAGACGGCTCTTATTTGGCCGAGTTTTTATTAGAAAAAGGCTACGATGTACACGGCATTATTCGTCGTTCATCTGTAGATTACCGTGAACGTATTGCACACTTAGAAGGTCATAAAAACTTCCACCTTCACTACGGTGATATGGGCGACTCGATGAGCCTTTTGCAAGTGATAGGCAAGGTGCGCCCTGATGAAATTTACAACTTGGCAGCGCAAAGTCATGTACAGGTGAGTTTTGATGCCCCTGAATTTACCGCCGATGTAGACGCTACGGGTGTGTTGCGCGTATTGGAAGCGGTGCGTCAATGTGGATTGACTGAAACCTGCCGTATTTACCAAGCTTCTACCAGCGAATTGTATGGTAAAGTAGAAGAGGTGCCTCAAAACGAAAACACACCTTTCCATCCCTACAGCCCCTACGCAGTTGCTAAATTGTACGGTTTCTGGATTGTAAAAGAATACCGCGAAGCCTACAACATGTTCTGCTGCTCGGGTATCTTGTTCAACCACGAGTCGGAACGCCGTGGTGAAACCTTCGTAACCCGTAAAATTACCTTGGCGGCTGCCCGCATTGCTCAAGGCAAACAAGATAAATTGTATTTGGGTAACCTCTCTTCGTTGCGCGACTGGGGCTATGCCAAAGACTACGTAGAGTGCATGTGGTTGATTTTGCAACACGACAAACCCGAAGATTTTGTGATTGCAACAGGTGAACAACACTCTGTGCGTGAGTTCTGCTACCTTGCATTTAAACACGCTGGCATCGAACTCGAATTCGTAGGTGAAGAAGAAAACGAAAAAGGCATTGACAAAGCAACCGGCCGTGTGTTGGTAGAAGTATCTCCAGATTTCTATCGTCCTACCGACGTGGTAAACCTATGGGGCGACCCCACCAAAGCCAAACGCGAATTGGGTTGGGACCCTACCAAACGCACTTCTTTCAGCGAATTGGTAGAATTGATGGTAAAACACGACATGGAAAAAGTAGCCGTAGAACGTGCTTCTGAACATGTACGTACAAACTTAGCAGAATACTTAGAAAAAGGAATAGTTAAATAATGGAACTATCATCAAAAATATACGTCGCCGGTCACCGTGGTATGGTAGGTAGCGCCATTGTACGCGAATTACAACGCCAAGGCTATACCAACATCATTACCCGTACGCACGCCGAGTTAGACCTACTAAACCAACAAGCCGTAAACGACTTTTTTGAAGCCGAAAAACCCGAATACGTGTTTTTGGCTGCGGCTAAGGTGGGTGGCATAATTGCAAACTCACAAGGTTTGGCAGACTTTATGTACGATAATATGATGCTGGAAATGAACGTGATTCATGCAGCCTGGAAAAACGGTTGTAAAAAACTAGAATTTTTGGGTTCTTCTTGCATCTATCCACGCCTTGCACCACAACCTATGCCAGAGAGTTGCTTGCTTACATCTTCATTAGAACCAACTAATGAAGCTTACGCACTAGCTAAAATATCTGGTCTTAAATATTGTGAGTACCTAAACCGTCAGTATGGCACAGACTTTATCAGCCTAATGCCAACTAACCTTTATGGACCAAACGATAATTACCACCCCGAGCACAGCCACGTGCTGCCTGCACTAATTCGTCGTTTCCACGAAGCCAAAGAAGCAGGATTGGAAACCGTAACTTGCTGGGGAGACGGCAGCCCCTTGCGTGAGTTCCTTTACGTAGACGATTTGGCCAACTTATGCGTATTCTTGATGAATAACTATAGCGGCAACGAAACCGTAAATGCCGGTACCGGTAAAGAAATTAGCATTAAAGAACTTACCACCATAGTGGCAGAAACAGTCGGATACAAGGGCAAAATAGAGTGGGATACCACTCGCCCCAACGGCACACCACGCAAACTATTAGATGTTAGCAAAGCTACAGCACTTGGCTGGACCTATCAAACAGAACTTCGTGATGGTATTAGCATGGCATACGAGGACTTCTTAACCAACCCAATGCGAGCTGAAAGATAATATATCGTGGCAAGTATAAAACAACAAGCACTTAGTGGCATTAAGTGGAATAGTGTAGCCAAAATCACTACAGATCTACTTAGTGTGGTACAACTTATGATTGTAGCACGCTATATAGACAAGGCAGATTTTGGTACTATGTCTATTATACACGTTGTACTAGGTTTAACTGTGATGTTCCGAGATTTAGGAATGTATGCAGCTATAATGCATAAGCAGAATATTACCAATGATCAATACAATAGTATCTATTGGTTTAACTGGATACTAAATGTGTCTATATTTGTACTTATTTGCATCTCTGCTTATCCAATAGCGTTGTTCTATAATGATGTAAATCTGACTCATCTTATTTGTTTAGCTGCTCTAGGAATATTGCTGGCACCATTTGGTAAGATCTTCCATACTATAAAACAGAAGAATCTTGAATTTTCATTTATATCTAAAGTAGGAATTATAGGTAATGCACTAGTTTTTTTAACAACTGTGTTGTTCTGTGTATTAGGATTTGGTGTATATGCGTTGATTCTACCTGTATTAATTAGAGGTTTATTTACAGCCATTGTTTTCTCCATTGCTGGTAGAAAACAATTTAAAGTGCGGTTCCATTTTAATATGGCCGAGATTAAAGATTTCTTTAAAATAGGAATTTATGATACAGGTGCTCAATTAATGGATTATATTTCATATAAAATAGACGTTATCCTTGTAGG
>JAZRBL010000133.1:0-1915 GCA_045635045.1 Candidatus Enterocola sp.
GACGGTGGCGAATACATCGAACCCGGTTGGTCTATTGCCGCCGACATTTCGGGGTACTACGGCCAAAAAGTAGACTTTGCTTGGGGCACCGGTTTTGGTGGCTTTGGTTTCAACATCTCTAACATTGGTAAAAAAGTAGAATACGGCGACTACCGCAGTGCCGCTTTCTTGCCTACCAACTTGCGTTTGGGTGGTCGTTTTACCATTCCATTCGACAAATACAACCACTTAACCGCTCACCTAGACATCAACAAATTGTTGGTTCCTGCTCACCCTATTCAAGGTGACGGCGAAAGCAACGAAGCCTACGCTCAACGCGTAGACGAATACTACAAAATGGACCCCATTACCGGTATTGGCCGTTCGTTTGTTGACATGGCCGATGGTTCTGAATACGACTTTGGTACCCAATTTAAAAAGGTTACTTGGTCGGCAGGTTTGGAATACGACTACAACGAACAATTCTTTGGCCGTGTAGGTTTGTACTACGAAGATCCTATGATTGGTGGTCGTCAATACGCTACTTTTGGTGCGGGCTTTAAATTGAACGTATTCTCGTTAGACGTAGCTTACGTACTTTCTATTGCTCAAAACAACCCACTAGACCAAACCTTGCGCTTTACCCTTGGCTTTAACATGGGTGGCATGAAAGAGTTGATTGGTTTTAGCAAAGACGATAAATAATTCCATTGCATGAAAATTCGCGTAGGTTTTGGATACGACGTACACAACTTAGTGCCTAACCGCGAGTTGTGGTTGGGCGGATTGCAAATTCCCCACGAAATGGGCTTGCAAGGTCATTCCGATGCCGACGTCCTGATTCATGCCATTTGCGATGCGTTGTTGGGTGCTGCTCACTTACGCGATATTGGTTATCATTTTCCCGATACCGCAGGCGAGTTTAAAAACATTGACAGCAAAATCTTGCTAAAAGATACTGTAGCCTTAATACGTGGCAAAGGATACGAAATTGGCAACATCGATGCCACCATTTGCGCCGAACGTCCTAAATTAAAAGACTACATAGAACCCATGCAAGCTTGCTTAGCAGGCGTTATGGGCATTGAAGAAGATGATGTAACCATCAAAGCCACCACTACCGAAAAGCTTGGCTTTGTGGGACGCAAAGAAGGCATTGCCGCTTACGCTACCGTACTGATACAGAAACTACCTTAAACTTTATATCTTTTCACTTTTATAAAATCGGTCTCACCTGAGGCCGATTTTTTTGTCATGTTGAGGCGATGCAATGCTCGGCAAACGCATCACCGATTAGTCGATTAGTCACAAAAAAGCACCCCGCAGGGTGCTCTTTTTGATTAATCGAATTGTATTTTCACTTCGTAAGAATACATTTTAAAGGAGGGATTTTTAGGCGCACGAAATGCGAAAAACCGGAGTGTACTTGGCGTACATGAGGATTTTGAGCATGAGTGCAACGACAAAAGGACCCTTTAAAATTATTCTTACTTAGTTTGTTCTAGTTGCAAAGTCTTAGTAGGCTGATCACAAACTTCCGATGGACCAAAATATTGAATAGGACCAGGATATACGTAAGCGGTTTCTTTAGCCCAAGTAGCACGGTTTTCTACCAATTTTTTGAATGGAGCACCGTCCAACTCTACCAATGCTTTGCGAATAACAGGTTTCATTTCGCCGTGACGACGTTCCATGTTCATCATCATGGTAACAGGAACACCACCAGCAATCCATTGTTCTGCAGGAGCAGTGGTATTGCGGATAAGCGACATATAACCGGTTTTGCCAGCGCCAATTAGTTTAGCAGCGTTGAAACCTAACGAGTAGCAGTAGTCTGCGTCAAAGTTAGAAGGAGCAGCGCAACGGCCTTCGTAACCGAAGAAGTGACCCAAGCCAGCAAATTTACCTACAAATTTACCTTCAGCTTTCATAGCAG
>JAZRBL010000134.1:0-9068 GCA_045635045.1 Candidatus Enterocola sp.
CTATTATTTTGCAAAAAATGAAAAAAACTGCCGAAGATTACTTGGGTACCGAAGTTACCGAAGCGGTTATTACCGTTCCTGCTTACTTTAGCGACGCACAACGTCAAGCTACCAAAGAAGCAGGCGAAATTGCAGGTCTTACCGTTAAACGTATTGTGAACGAACCTACTCCAGCTGCTTTGGCTTACGGTTTGGACAAAACCCAAAAAGATATGAAAATTGCCGTATTCGACTTGGGTGGTGGTACTTTTGATATCTCTATTTTGGAATTGGGCGACGGTGTATTTGAAGTAAAATCGACCAACGGTGACACTCACCTAGGTGGTGACGACTTTGACCACGTTATTATTGACTGGTTGGCCGACGAATTTAAAGCGGCAGAAGGTGTAGACTTGCGTCAAGATCCTATGGCACTTCAACGCCTAAAAGAAGCGGCAGAAAAAGCTAAAATTGAACTTTCTAGCTCTACCAGCACCGAAATTAACTTGCCTTACATTGCTCCAGTTAACGGTGTACCTAAACACTTGCAAATGAACTTGACTCGTGCTAAATTTGAACAATTGGCAGACCGTTTGATTCAAGCTACCGTAGCTCCTTGCCAAAAAGCGCTATCGGATGCAGGATTAAGCAAATCTGACATTGACGAAGTTATTTTGGTAGGTGGTTCGTCTCGTATCCCTGCTATTCAAGCTAAAGTAGAAGAAATCTTTGGCAAAACTCCTTCTAAAGGTGTTAACCCCGACGAAGTTGTAGCGGTAGGTGCTGCTATTCAAGGCGGTGTATTAACCGGCGAAGTAAAAGACGTATTGCTACTAGACGTAACTCCACTTTCGTTGGGTATCGAAACCATGGGTGGCGTAATGACCAAATTAATTGACGCTAACACCACCATTCCTACCCGCAAATCGGAAGTGTTCTCTACTGCTAGCGACAAGCAACCTTCGGTACAAATTAACGTATTGCAAGGTGAACGTCCTATGGCTCGCGACAACAAACAAATTGGTATGTTCCACTTAGATGGCATTCCAGCTGCTCCACGTGGTGTACCTCAAATTGAAGTTACCTTTGACATTGACGCTAACGGTATCTTAAATGTATCGGCTAAAGACAAAGCAACTGGCAAAGAACAAAACATCCGTATCGAAGCATCGTCTGGCCTAAGCGACGACGAAATCAAACGCATGAAAGCCGAAGCTGAAGCTAACGCAGAAGCCGACAAAAAAGAAAAAGAACGCATCGACAAGTTGAACCAAGCTGACGGTATGATTTTCCAAACCGAAAAACAACTAAAAGAATTGGGCGATAAGATTCCAGCTGACAAAAAAGCTCCTATCGAAGCAGCTCTTGGCAAACTAAAAGACGCACACAAAGCGCAAGATTTAGATGCTATTGATGCTGCTATGAAAGAACTAAACGATGCTTTCCACGCTGCTAGCCAAGACATGTACAACGCTGCCAATGCAGCTAATGCTGGGGGCGGTGCACAAGCAGAACCTAACTGCGGTGCTGGCGGTTGTGGCAACCAAAACGCTGGCGACAACGTACAAGACGCCGACTTTGAAGAAGTCAAATAACGACGAACCGAGCGCATACAAACAAAAAAAACTGCAATCCAATTGGGTTGCAGTTTTTTGTTTGTATTGCACGTTATTTCTTCAAGAAGCATGTTTTTAGCACGATGCTGCTGCCGTCTATTTTGCAATCTACTTCTTCGGGGTTGTCGGTTAGGCGGATGCTTTTTACTTTGGTGCCGCGTTTGATAACCATGGAAGAGCCTTTTACTTTCAAGTCTTTGATTACGGTTACAGAATCGCCATCTAACAGTTCTACTCCGTTGCTATCTTTGGCAATATCGGCACTTTCTGCAGCGGCAATATCTTCTTCGTTAAACTCATGACCACAGTCGGGGCACACATAAAGCGAACCATCAAAATAAACATATTCGCCGTTGCATTTAGGGCATTTTGTAATTTCTGTCATAATTAAGCTTTTATCAATAGTTATTTTGTTACAAATTTAGATAAAATCTTTCTAACCATCAAAATCATTCTACCAAACTACCATATCCCCTATTTTTTGAATACTTTTGTAGGCCGAAAGAATTTAAGAGGAGAGAAAAGGATATGAGTTATCGCTTTACTACATACAAACCGCATTACAAAGCCATATTAAAGCTTTCGTTGCCCATTGTAATTTCGCAATTGGGGTACATTTTGGTGCAGTTTGCCGACAATGTAATGGTGGGACAATACGGGGGAAACGACCCATTACCGCTGGCTGCGGTATCGTTTGGCGTTACTACATCACTGCTCTTCTTTTTGGCAGGACAAGGGCTTACCCTAGGACTTACACCGCTTATTGGGGAACTTTATGCACAGGGCAACAAACTTCACGCTGCCTCGTATTTAAAGCATGCCATAGGACTTTTTTCGGCATTAGGCATCTTTTTTGTATTCATTCAATTGGCTTTTGAGCCTATGCTTTACCACATGGGGCAACCGGTGGAAGTAGTAGACGCTGCCATACCTTATTATAGGATGATGGCGTATAGTTTGTTTCCCGTATTGCTTTTTTCTGCATTTAAAAACTTTTTGGATGGTGTAGGCAATACATTTGCACCCATGGTGATGATGATGTTTTGCAATGTACTAAACATTGCGCTCAACTGGATATTCATTTACGGGAAATGGGGTGCCCCCCAAATGGGCGTAGAAGGGGCCGCGCTAGCAACGCTTGTATCGCGCATTTGCATGCCCCTACTAGGAATAGGCTACTTTGTTTTTAACCATAAATACCGTTCTTACACCTCGTTGTTTTCTTCTATTAAACTAAAGCGTACCGATATCACCTCGCTGCTTAGAATGGGATTCCCCATTTCAGCTCAGATGTCTTTGGAATCGCTTGCTTTTATTATTACCGGCATTATGATGGGATGGTTTACCACGGCTGCTATAGGGGCCAATCAAATTGCCATGACCATGGCCAACACATCGTTTATGATTGTACTGGCATTAGGAACGGCAGTAACCATTCGTGTATCGCATTTTTACGGTAGTCGCGATGCCACTAATATGAGCATTACCGCCAAAGCAACCATCCATTTGGTGCTAATTTGGAACCTATCGGCTGCGCTCATCTTTACCGTATTTAGAAACGAACTTCCGCTGCTATTTACGTCGAATGCAGAAGTGGTTGCATTGGGTTCAGACCTACTGATTATGGTGGCGTTATTTCAACTTTTTGATGCGCTACAATGCGCTGGCGTAGGCATTATGCGCGGCATGCAAGATGTAAAAATGATTTCGTGGATTTCGTTGCTTGCCTATATTGTGCTAAACATTCCTATAGGTTATTTTTGCGGATTTACATTAGGCATGGGGCCTACAGGCATGTATATTGGCTACATTTTTGGATTAGGAACAGCAGCAGTACTGTATATAATTCGTATCCGTCATAAGACAAGCTCTTTACGCCACCAATGGATGGAGAAGTAAGATTTTTTTATACCTTTGCACGACAACTTTTAAAACATGCTAAAGAAATTAAAACTAGGACTGCTACCCAAAGTGCTTATTGCCATTGCTTTGGGTATTCTTTTAGGTAATTGGATGCCTCATTGGGGCATTAGAATCTTTGTTACGTTTAACGAACTTTTTAGCCAACTTTTGGGCTTTTTGGTTCCGCTCATTATTTTGGGCATGGTGGCTCCTGCCATTGGCGATATGGGCAAAAAAGCCGGAAAAATGCTACTTATTACCGTTGTTCTTGCCTACGCAGCCACATTATTTGCCGGATTTATGTCGTACGGAACAGCCATGCTTACCTTTCCGCACGTAGTCGACATGAACCAAATTAGTCACACCCTTACCGACGAAAATAACCTTACACCCTATTTTAGCATGGCTATACCGCCCCTTATGTCGGTTATGACAGCTCTGATTCTTTCTTTTTTACTGGGTTTAGGCACTAGCAAAATAGCGGGCAACACCTTAAAAAATATGCTAGACGAATTTAAAAGCATTATTTCGATTAGTATTTCTAAGGTGATTATACCCCTACTTCCGCTGCACATCTTTGGTATTTTCTTAAACATTACCCAATCGGGCCAAATAGCCAGCATGCTGTCGCTCTTTATTAAAATTATCGGCATTATTTTTGCCTTACACGTGCTAATATTGTTGCTACAATATACTGTAGCTGGCATTGTAACCCGTCGAAACCCCTTTAAATTACTGTACACCATGTTACCCGCCTACTTTACGGCTTTGGGAACGCAATCGTCGGCAGCCACCATTCCGGTTACTCTCAAACAAACCTTATCTAATAAGGTAAATCCCGATGTAGCCGATTTTGTTATTCCACTTTGCGCTACCATTCACCTATCGGGCAGCACCCTTAAAATTGTGGCTTGTGCCATTGCACTGATGTTGATGCACGGCGATGCCGTTGTTGCTTCAGAGATGACCTACTTTATTTGCATGTTGGGTGTAGTAATGGTAGCAGCTCCGGGCGTTCCAGGCGGCGCCATTATGGCTTCTATTAGCGTTCTACAAAGCATTTTAGGCTTTAACGAGGCACAAATTGCCCTTATGATAGCCCTTTACATTACCATGGACAACTTTGGCACCGCTTGTAACGTTACAGGCGACGGTGCATTGGCGCTGATTATTGATAAAATGTACCAAAAACGATAAGTTTTTGCCAAGTCTACTAAACGATGAAACAGACTGTCAAAATAACCGAGCAATCGGGATTGATTTTAGAGGGCGGCGGCATGCGCGGGGTGTTTACCTGCGGCGTGCTCGATAACTTTATGGACCGAGGCATTCGCTTTCCCTACACCATTGGTGTAAGTGCGGGCGCTTGCAACGGCTTATCGTACATGTCTAACCAACGTGGCAGGGCAAAATATAGCAACATCGACCTATTGGAAAAGTACCAATACATTGGCCTAAAACACCTGATAACCAAACGCAACATCATGGATTTTGATTTGCTGTTTCATACTTTTCCAGAAGAAATTATTCCATACGACTACCCTGCTTACGCTGCTTGTCCTGAACAATACGAAATGGTTACTACATCGTGTAAAACAGGCAAGGCTTGCTATTTTAGCGAAAAAAACGATCCCAAACGCATTATCGACATTGTAAAAGCATCGAGCAGTTTGCCTTTTGTGTGTCCCATTGTAACAGTCGATAACGAGCCCATGCTGGACGGAGGACTAGCCGATTCCATTCCTATTTTGCGTGCTCGCAGTTTGGGTTTTAACAACAACGTGGTGGTACTTACCCGCAACAAAGGCTACCGCAAAGAGCCATCGCGCATGGACAAACTTCCACCCTTTATTTACCGCAAATACCCTGCCCTGCGACAAACCATCGAAAACAGGGGCATTTTGTACAACGAGCAACTGGACTTGGTAGAAAGTTTAGAAGAAAAAGGCGAAATTGTAGTTATCCGACCTGAAAAACCCATTCAGGTAGACCGCATTGAGCGTAACACCCAGAAACTATTGGATCTATACAACGAAGGCTACGAATTGGCCAACCAACTTGTATTTAAATAAGGTTCTGTAAAATTTGTTTTTTTTCACCATTTTGCTAACTTTGCATAGTTAATGCACCAACGTGCACTAACTACCAACCTAGCTAACCTTAAAACCTACTATGATTAAAACCATGCTGCAATCTACCATTGTAGCCTATAGGCATATATGGGCAACTTTATGTCTATGGATATGTTGTACATGTGCTATGTACGGCGCCACGGTATACGCAATTACAGGTGGCCCCAATGGCACCGCTGCATGGAATACCACTCCCTCCACCAACAACGTTTTTTCTGCGGTTAGTTCTACCCGACACGAGCTTTGCTTTACCATTACCAGCAACGATAAGTTTAAAATTTTATACAAAGAAGGCGGTGTAGCCAACACCGATTGGGGTTGGGGCGCCGAGCTAAAAAACTTTAGCATAGGTAGCAACATTGGCGGCAACGTTGGCGGCGACTTAAACATCAACAACTTTACGGTTGGCCAGCAAGTTTGCCTAGTACTTACCATCAACGGCAGCAGCGTTACCTTATCGGCCGAACAATACCTACCTCCTTTTTACATTACCGCCACACCTTCTACCACCCTTATAAAAGGGCAATCGGCCACCCTTACGGCCCAAGGAAGCACCCTTAACTGCACGTGGGAATACTCCGAAGACGACGGAAACAGTTGGCACATTTATACCGGCCCTACATCGGGCACTACCAACCATACCATTACCGTTACCCCTAGTGTAAGTACCCAATACCGCGTAACAGCCGGCACAGAAACCGCCACGCAAACCATTAACATCACCAACATGGCATTTGCCATTACGGGGGGCGTTAACGGCACCACCGATTGGTGCACGACCCCAGAAGACCTTAGCTTATTTCATGAGGCAGGCGACCATTTTGAGTGCTGTTTTAACTACGTAGCCGGCAAACAATTTAAAGTAATGGCCAAAGACGGCGGCGTGGCAGGCGAAGACTGGACCTGGGGATCTACCATAGAAGTTACCAATGGCACCAATATATCGGGCGGTACAGGCGACCTTTCTATCAACAACATTGCCGATGGCGAAGGCGTTTGCCTTATCTTAACCGAACAAAACGGCACCTATACCCTACGTGCCGAAAAAGGCACCCGTTTTGTGATAGAAGCCAGCCACCCTAACCCCATAGAACAAGGTACTCCCCTTACCCTAACCGCTACCGAGGCTACTTCTAACTGTACGTGGGAATATTCTTACGACGGCGTTACTTGGCAACCATACGGCGGCACCATTAGCGGCCCCTACAACGAAACCATTGCGCCCAGCCCACTTACACCTACCTACTACAAAGCCACCAACCAAGAAGGCAAAATAGCCACCTACAAGGTAAATGTGCAAATTCATTGCGAGGGGCAAACACAAACCCACCTAGACCTTACATTTGGCACCTTTGCTAGCGAAACGGCGCGCAGACAAGTAGACGGAGTAAAAGAAAAAGTCAATACATCCGTTTACGATTATTCGGCCGAAGGAAAAGAAATTCACGACGGGTTTTATGCCATTTTGGCCAATCCAAAATACGGTGGCAGAGGCAATAGAACCACCTCAGAAAGTTGTACGCAAAGCTCTTGCCTAGGAAACGTAAACAGCAGTGGCGATTTTTGGTACAACGATATAGCCGACCATACACCCGACGATGTAAACGGGGGTATGCTTATGGCCAACTGCAAAACCAAGGGCGAATTGATTTACGAATACACCGCCACAGGCCTTTGTAAGAATATGTACATGACCTTTTCGGCCTGGTTTGCCAACGCGGCCATCGAATCGTCTACTACACCTATTAATACTAGATTCCGTATTTTAGACCAGCACAACCAAGAAATTGTAGCGGCCCGTTTAGATGTAAACAACATTAAAGCCGCCGATGGTTGGAAACAAGGTAGCACGTCTTTCTTTTCGGGCGAAAACGAAATCCTAACCGTACAAATTATCAATAACGGTTCGGCCGGTTTGGGTAACGATATTTTAATTGACGACATTCAGTTTAAATCTTGCGTTCCGCTGCTTTCTATTAAGCCCGCCTTGGAAGTAGAATGCGGCGAGTACGCTACCATAACGGTAGAAACCGAAGGCATTGACCAAGTATTTGACGGTACTCCATACTATTTATGGCAACGCTACAACTACCAATCTGGCAAATGGGATACCATAGCCGACGACCCCAACCCTTCTGCCACCTCTATTCGCGGTAGCGGATGGGGCAAAGTAAGCTACGAATTTCCCACCGAATACCACCCCGTAGAAAAGCCACGCTTTAGGGTTATTATGTCGTCCGATACCGAAGTGGCGCGCAACGTAGGCCAAGATATCTTTCCTGTTTGCTTAAACTACGCCATTACACAAATTATTGATGTAGATTGCGGTTGTTCGCCCCAAACCATGAGTTTATCGTCTGGAGATGACACACAAGACGTATGTTTGGGAACAAACATTCAACCCGTTACCTACAAAGCCACCGGCCACAAAACCACCGGCATTCAGTTTATTGATTACACCTTTAACGATGGCGATAAAATAGCGACAGGCTTGCCTGCAGGCATGACCCTTACCCACAACGCCAGCCAAAGTTCGGGCACCATCACCGGCGCCCCCACTGCCATTGGCGATTACAAAATACGCTTTACTGCCTACGGTACCCCTGGAGAGGTATGCGAAACCGACACGCTTACCTTATCGATTAGCGTAAAAGAAGGCCCCACCCTTACCGTAACGGGCAATGCCGTACAAAGCGACTGCCAAAACGAGCCCCTACAAGAAGTAGTATTTACATACGGTGGAACGGCCACAGGGGTTAGCTACAACTTTACCCCAGCAGCCGCCCTTAACAAGGGGTATGAATTTACGACCGACGAATCGGCTCAAACCATTACCGTAACTGGAACCTTTAAAGAAACACTTAATTATACCATCAGTACCACCGGACAAAGTGCCGTATGTGCCCCCGCCACGCAGCAGGGCACCTTTACGGTTATACCCAATCCAGTGGCCCCCAATATTCATTTTGACGATTAATTAATAACCATTAAATATTTACAATTATGAAAAAGAATGTAGCTAAAATGAGTTTTATGGCCGTAGCAATGGCCTTGTTAAGCACCAACGCTTGGGCACAAACCGCGCCTGCAGCCGAGCAAGCCAATGCCCCACAAGCCACCCAAACGGTGTGTCAGTCGCAATCTACCACCTACACCATTAACCCCGACTTTGCCGACGAATACGCTTGGAAAGTAGAAAACGGCGTAATGGGTACCAATTACGATTACACAGCCTCTACCAACAACACCTTTACGGTAGATTGGTTAACCGAAGGTAACTTTGATTTAAAATCGCAAGCTACCAAAGACGGTTGTAAAGGCCCTTGGAGCGTTGTAGCAGTAACCGTTGCCCCCATGCCAGAAATTCCTAACGATACAGAAACCTTGTGTTCTTTTGTTACCGATGTACAAGAAGACAAAGTTACCTACAGCCTACCTA
>JAZRBL010000135.1:0-23720 GCA_045635045.1 Candidatus Enterocola sp.
CTTCTAGGCTCATGCCAAAACCGCTTTTGCTACGCTTTTTAAGGGTTTCGCGCACCATTTCGTGAGCGCTTTCGGCACATTCGTTGCAAATGTTACCGTCTAAACCCGTCATCAGCATGGCAACTTCGCGTTCGCTGCGGCCACAAAAGCTACACCTTTGTTCGTGTTGTTTTGCCATTATTTATTTGCTTTAACCAATACTTCGTCAATCATACCGTATGCCTTGGCTTCTTCGGCAGTCATCCAGTAGTCGCGATCTGAGTCTTTTTCAATGCGTTCAATAGGGTTGCCCGAATGGTCGGCAATGATAGAATACAGTTCTTGTTTTAGTTTTAAAATTTCACGGGCGGTAATTTCAATGTCCGATGCTTGGCCTTGTACACCACCTAGAGGTTGGTGAATCATTACGCGCGAGTGTTTAAGCGCCGAGCGTTTGCCTTTAGCACCAGCGGTAAGCAATACAGCACCCATTGATGCAGCCATACCGGTACAGATAGTAGCCACGTCGCTGCTAATAAATTGCATGGTGTCGTAAATACCCAAACCTGCGTAAACAGAACCGCCAGGAGTGTTTAGGTAAATAGAAATGTCTTTGCCAGGGTCGGCAGAGTCTAGGTACAATAATTGTGCCTGAATAACGTTGGCGGTGTAGTCGTCTACTTGGGTACCCAAAAAGATGATGCGGTCCATCATCAAACGCGAAAACACATCCATTTGTGCCACGTTTAACTGACGTTCCTCAATAATGGTGGGCGAAATGTAACTGCTGGTAATGTCCATGTATTTGTCCAAGGCCAAACCATTCATGCCCAAATGCTTGGTAGCATATTTTCTAAATTCGTTGTTCATATGTTGTTGGTTATTTGGTTATTTGGTTATTCGATTCACCGATTCACCGATTCTCCGATTCACCGTCGCGTAGCGACTCTTAAAACTCCTTTTGCATAAATAGTCTAGGAATGTTGCATCCTATAAAGTTGCCAATAATGGCCCAAAGCCAAGCCCATAAAAGCGGTGCGGTAAATTGGCCCATAAAGGCGGCGTATGCATAATAAAAAGCATCGGCCACGCAGTGGGGAAGCCCGCACAAAATAAACACAGGTACACCAAAAAGCAGGGGTAAGTAGTGTTTTTGTTTGGCTCCGTATACCGACAAGGTCATAATCATACCCGTGCCAATAGAGGTAAGCAGTACGCCGTGCCAAGAGGCGTTAAGTCGGGCATTTAAAATGCCTTGTAGGTTAGTAAGAACGGTTTCGTTGCTCACATAATAGGCAATCCAGGCCGCAAAGGCGCATCCTACAGCGTTGAGCAAAATCATAGGAACAAGTTTCCACATTTCTTTTATAGGTAAGAAACCCGACTTGCCCGTGTACAGTTGTGCACCGCACATTACTACACTTAACAGTCCAAATGCAAACAAAATGGCTCCGGCTATTCCTCCTACGCGAAGGTAAACAATGCCGCCTGTGCCAATAAGCAGGCCGGCAAAAATAGCCATCAAGGTAAATTGTCTTGTCATATTCCTAATTTTTTGGCGAAAGTAGTGCAAAATTGGGAAATAACAAATTTTTTACCGACTAATCGGCTCATCGGTTAATCGACGAATCGATGTTTTATGGAGTAATTTGAAGATTTAGTGAGTCTTGTATTAAAAGAAGTTAAAATACAGTCGGTTCTCTTGTAACATTCTGCCAAATGTCTTTACCTTTGCACCATCATTACCGATTTACCGATTTGTCGATTAGTCGGAGCTCACGCAGTGAGCGACTTTATAAACATCTTAATTATTAATCCATGCAATCCATTTTGTATTATGTTTGGTTTATCCGAAATTAGTTGGAGCAGTTTTCTGCTTGCAACCGCTTTGTTATTGCTTGCCTTTAACGCAGGTGTTTGGTTGTATTTTCGTTTCCAATCCAACCGCCCCCAAGACAAAACCCAGCAACGACGTCAGCAAAAATTCAACCAGTCGTTACCGTTTTAGCCGTCGCAAAGCGACTATACAAACCATTTTAATTTACTTTTTTTATGAAAACTAACCTTCAAAAATGTGCCACGTTGGTGGCAATGAGTGCCGTAGCAACTGCAGCGTGGGCACAAGGCAATGGTGTGGCAGCCATCGAAAAAGCCAATGCAGAAATTCAGTCGTACATCGACCCTATTACCAATCTTTTTTATGTAGTGTGCGCCGTCATTGGCCTAATTGGTGCCGTTAAGGTATACGGCAAGTGGTCGGCAGGCAGTAGCGATACCACCAAAACTGCTGCATCGTGGTTTGGTGCTTGTGTGTTTGCCATTGTAGCCGTAACTGCCATTAGAGCATTCTTTATTGGATAATATGCCCTCGTATCCCATTAACAAAGGGGTGGGGCGTTCTATTGAGGTAAAAGGGCTGCGCGCCGGATTTGTTATTTATGCGGTGGTAGGCACGGTTGTTTCTTTCTTCATATTATTTCTATTAATGCTTGCCAATACCGTATGTGCCCTTGTGGTGGGTACTATCTTGTTAATAACGGTGTGGTGTAGCAGCTTTTACCTGAATAGAAAATACGGTCAATACGGTTTGATGCATCGCAGAGTTAAACAAATGTTGCCGCGTCGAATTGCCGTGTTGTGTCCCATCGCGCATTTATTACGCCATGAAAAATCCATTCGGTAAATCGTTACAGTCTTGTTTTCCCTTAATGGCTTGGGAGAACAACTGCCTCATTAGCCAAAGTGCCGACATTACGGTACTTTTTAAGGTAAGCTTGCCTGCCCTTTTTGAACGCAGCGTGGAGCAGTTTGAAAGCGACCATGCTACCTGGGTGCGCGCCTTGCGTTTGTTGCCCCATTATACCCTTGTTCATAAGCAAGACGTATACCAGCAAACTCACTTTGAGGCGCCCCCTTCTGCCAATTCATTTTTGCAAGCGGCTTCTAATTCCCACTTTAATGGTAGGCAGTACATGCAGCATACTTGCTACGTGTACGTTACCTTATCGTCCAAGCAAAACATGCAAACGCAAAGTGTAGCCAGCATGCTTTGTCAAAACCGCATTGTGCCCAAAGAAATGCTACAAGCAGACCGTATTGCCGATTTTATGGACAAGGTGGCTCAATTTAAGGGGGTATTACAAGAGGCTGGTTACCAGGTGTGGCGTTTGGGCGAGGCCGATGTGCTGGGCCATGATGCCTACTCGGGTTTGTTGGCCAATTACATGCGCCTGCATTTTTTGCCCCAAAAAACGTGTTGGGCCGATATGCAAGTGCAGGGCGAAGATTTTATGGTAGGCGATAAGTACGTGAGTGTATTCTCTTTGCACCAATTGGAACAACTACCCACTACGGTGCAGACGCATCGTATGCATCCTGCCTATACCCAATCGCAATTGCCCATTTCGTATGTGTCCAGTATGGGGGCAGACTTGCCTTTTTCGCACATCTACAACCAGTATTTCTTTTTAGACAATCCGTCCGATTTGTTGCAAAAGGTAGAAAAATGCGGCCGAGAGCAAGAATCGCTATCGGGCATATCGCGAGAGAATGCCATTAACAAAACCTTTAACGATGCCTTTTTAAACGAGGCCTTATCGCAAGGTAGGCAACCGGTACGCTGTGCCTTTAATGTGATGCTATGGGATACCGATTATTATCGGTTGCTTAAAAAAAACGCGCAGGTGTCGGCGGGGTTAACACAAATTGATGCGTTTGCCTCCAAAACAGAGGGCATCGTGCCCATTTTGTATTGGGCGGGTATACCAGGGGCTGCCTCGCAATATCCCTCAGAAATGACTTTTTTAACGTTTTTAGAGCAGGGGGCTTGTTTAATCAACGGCGAAACCCATGCTAGCACCACCCCGCAACCCTGTAGTGTGCGCTTGTGCGATAGGTTATCGGGTATACCCCTATCGGTCGATTTGTCCGACTTGCCCCTAAAAAAAGGCTATATTAACAACCGCAATAAGTTTATTTTAGGCCCGTCAGGCTCTGGTAAGTCGTTTTTTACCAATCATTTGGTGCGTCAATATTACGAGCAAGGTAGCCATGTGGTATTGGTGGATGTGGGCGATAGTTACAAGGGCCTTTGCGACCTTATAGCCGAAACCACCCACGGTCAGGATGGTATTTATTACACCTATACCGACGAGCATCCTATTTCGTTTAATCCTTTTTATGTGGCCGATGGGTATTACTCTATCGAAAAACGCGAGCAGCTAGCATCGTTGGTGTTTTGTTTGTGGAAAAACGAGAACGAAACCATTACCAAGGCAGAAGAAACCCATATATCGGGTGCCTTAAACGGATACTTGCAAACGGTATTGGATGGGGCCTGTACTCCATCGTTCAATACCTTTTACCAATACCTGCAAACCACGTTTAAGCAGCAACTCAAAAAGCAAGCTGTGCGCGATGTGCATTTTGACATCGACAACCTGTTGCAAGTGCTGCGTCCGTATTATAAAGGGGGCATGTACGATTATTTGCTCAATGCTTCGCAAAACATCGACTTGCTTACCAAGCGTTTTATTGTGTTCGAAATTGACAACATAAAAGACCACAAAACCCTGTTTCCGGTGGTAACGTTGGTGTTAATGGATACCTTTATCTCTAAGATGCGTCATCCTGCCGTGGCAGGGCAGCGTAAAATGATTTTAATAGAAGAAGCTTGGAAAGCCATTTCTAAAAACGGCACCGCCGAATTTATCAAGTACTTGTTTAAAACGGTGCGTAAGCATTTTGGCGAGGCCATTGTGGTAACCCAAGAGGTAGAAGACATGGTAGGCAACGAAATTGTCAAAAACACCATTTTGTCCAATGCCGATTGCAAAATACTATTGGATCAGCGCAAGTATGCCCACAAGTTTGACGAAATAAAGCAAACCCTTTCGCTTAGCGACCACGAGTGCCAGTTGGCCTTGTCGCTTAACCAAGACCTTTGCACCCAGGGCAGAAACCCCTACAAAGAGGTATTTATCACCTTTAATGGCAATGCGCCCATGGTGTATGCCTTAGAAGTGTCGCAATCTGAATACCTGGTTTATACCACAGAAAAGAGCGAAAAACTGCGCTTGCAAGAGGCTCAAAAGCAGTATGGGTCTTTGTCATTGGCCATTGAGCAATTAGTATCATCTTAATTAATTCTACCATGAAAAAAATCTTACTTCTTATTCTTTTAACCGCGGTGCTTGCCCCCTCTTATGCACAGGTAGTGGTAAGCGACCCCACCTCTTTTGCGCAACGACTTAGTTTGTTTGCCGAAGAGCTGTACGAAATTATGACCGACCGTCAAGAGTTAATTTCGCAAACGGCCAATACGGGCGAGATGTTGCAAAAAACCAAAGAAGCCATCGAAAAACTGCAAAAGGTAAGTACCTACGTTCAAGGGGCAAAAATATCGCTCGACATTGTAAAAGAAGGGGTCAACTTGTCCAAGCAAGTGAGCAAATTAAACACCGAGTTTAGCAAGTTAACCCATTTAACCGACGAAGAGATAGCCAATGCGGTGTGTTTTTCGGCCGAGTTGGGCGACCATGTGGCCGAAATGGTGAACGAGGCCAAAGAGATGCTTAATAGTCGTAAAGACAAGGGCGAAATGACCGATTACGAACGCCTTCAGCTGCTCAAAGACATCCAAACAGAGCTAAAAACCTTGCGCGGGTTGCTGTCGAAAGTAGAAAAACGATTTAAAGACAAAAATTCGGTGGCGCTAATGGACGATTACATGCGTGCCATGACATGCGAGGCCCTCTTTTTTGGCATGGGCGAGGCCTGGGATACTCCCTTGTCAGACCCTTTTTCGGCGGTCGATAGGGTGACCAAAAAAAATAGCAAGAAGAAAACTACTAAAAGATAACCATTATGTTAGCCACTGTATCGACTATGCATCAAGTAGCAGCTATGTTGTCGAGTCAGCTGAATGCTGTTAGCAATTTGGCGCAAGAGTACCTATCTGCTTTAACCGTGCCGGCTCAATTGTTGTGCGGATTGTTTGCCATTGTTTACATAGGAGTAGGCATTTGGGGCCCTTGGGCAAGGGGAGAGAAAATCGATTTTTACGGACTTCTTCGCCCGTTTACTGTGGGGCTGATTATCCTCTTTTTTTCGGGTTGTGTATCCTTACTGCAACTTGCTATTTACCCATTAGAATTGGCTACAGAGTCGCTTAATGCCTCAGTACAAGAAAGTTACCAACAGTCGCAGGCCACTTACTTAGTAGAAGAAATCCAAATGCGCAATGCCATGGCGGCCTACCAGCGCCAAATGCTAGAAGAAGACTACAACGATGTGCCTCAGGCGGTATCTTCGTCTAGCGAGGCTTCTAGCTACCTTAGTTTGTACCGAAACACCTTGCAGCTGTTGGTTTCGCTTAGCTCGCTAGCGCTGAGTGGAATGGTTTATTTTTTTAGAACCTTTGTGGTGTTGGCCCGTGTGGTGTTAACGCTCATTGGCCCTTTTGCTTTTGCACTCTCGTTACTGCCGGGCTTTTCCAACAACATCAAGCATTGGGCGGTGCAGTATTTGCACATTGCCATGTATGTTCCCCTTAGCTTGCTGGTTAGTTTTATGGTAGCCATTTTGTTTTCGGGGTGCGTTTTTCCGGTATTTACTCAGCTGCTAGCGGCATTGCCCGATGCCAATTATGCCTTTTCGGATTACGAACAAGCCGAAAATTTGCAACTTTCTGTTTTGCTCATCACCCTTTTGTTTAACGGCATTGCCATTGCTTTGTATGCTTGTATTCCGGTATTTTCTAAATGGATTATTCGCTTGGAAAGCAAAAAAGATGCCTAATAAGTAGCCTATGTTTCAGTCGTTAAAGAATTTGCAACGTGCCTTTGCACTAGCCAGAATATACCTTATTCTTATTACCATAATAGCTTTATCAATAGGCTGTTATGCTATTTATGCTTCGTACCAATTTGCCGAAAAACAGCGTCAAAAAATTTATGTGTTAGACCAAGGTCAGTCGCTGCTTATGGCGCTTTCTAACGATGTTTCGGACAACCGAAAGGCCGAGGCCAAGTCGCATGTAAAACGCTTCCACGAGTATTTCTTTACTTTATCGCCAGAAAAAGCTGCCATCGAAAACAACGTACAACAAGCCTTGTTTTTGGCCGATAACAGTGCCTCTGAAGTGTACATGCGTATGCGCGAGGAAGGCTTTTACGAACGCATTATTGCCTCTAGCATTGTGTGCGAAATTCAACTAGACAGCATTGTGATAAACGATGCCGTTTACCCCTATCAAGTAAAAACCTACGGTGTTACTTCTATTGTTCGGCGCTCTAACATAACGTACCGTAACTTAGAAACCGAGTGTTCGTTGCTCAACAGCACCCGAACCGATAACAATCCCCATGGTTTTTTAATAGAGAATTGGAAAATTATAGATAACAGCGATTTGCGCACAATACAACGTTAATATGAAAAGTAATCAAAAATTTTTGCACGTGGTATCGGTATTGGTAGCCGTTTTTGTGGTGTTTACCTTTTATCTATTAGGTGGCGGAACTGGAGCAACGGCCCAAGAAACAGAAGGCGTACCCACAGAGCAAGGTGGGTTAAATTTAGATGTACCCGTAGCCGATGCCCAAGAACTTTCGGCGAATCGATTAGAGGCCGTGTTAAAAGAAGCCGAGGCCGAGAGTGAAATGCAACGCACGCAGCGCATGCAGCAAGCCTCGTCGTTCCAATGGATGGAAAAGGCAACTGATACACCCCAAGAGGGCCTTCCTGCTGAGGGAACTTTGTCGGCAAGTGCTTCTGTGCCTGCAAAACCTGCTGCGCCTGCTTCGGCGCCCTCTATAGCCCATACAGAACAAGAAAAGCAAACCTTTATTGCCCAAACTCGCCAACGGTTGGCCCAAAAATACGGGGTAGAGATAGACGAACCAGCCCCCCAAACAAACCCTCAAGTAGCTCCACAAGCAGTCGCTCCACAGCCCCCTAGCAAGGCCAGTGCCAGCGTACGTATTGCCTCATCGGATGGCTTTTATGGGTTAGAAGAGCCTACCACTCCCTCCAGCGATATTCGGGCGGTGGTGCACGGAGAACACCGCAATTTAAGCAGGGGGGCCATCGTAAAGTTGCGCTTACTCGATGCAATAGAAATCAATCATACCGTTATTCCGGCAAATACCTTTTTGTACGGTCAACTCAGTTTTACATCGTGTAGGGCCATTATTCGCATCCAAAACATTCAGTACCATAATGCCGTCTATCCCTTTGAGGGTACCATATACGACAAAGATGGCTTTGAAGGATTGTATGTGCCCGATAATAAGATAGACGAGGCCACCCGTAAGGCAGGATCGCAAGCCCTTGCCAATGCCAATTTGCGCCTACCTGCTACATCTGTTATCAGTTCGGCCGCCAATGCCGTGGTAGGTGCCGTTCAGTCGGTGGCACAACAATCGGTGGCCGAGCAAAAAATCAACATATCGTCCAATTATTTAGTAACCATTAAACAAACTTCCCGATGAAACGTTTTTACCTGATTTTTTTTATGGTAGCGGCCGTGGTATTAATGGCCAAATCGCAACCTATGTTTTACATAAATCATACGCAACAGCTCACCCTTCAATTTCCTTCAGAAATAAAGTATGTGGATGTGGGGAGCGCTTGGGTTGAGGTGCATCAAATGGCCGATGCCCGCAGTTTGACCTTGCGCGCAAGGCAAGAAAATTGTGCTACAAGTACCTTGTCGGTAGTTACCTCTAATGGAAAATACTACCTGTACACCCTTTCTTATGCTCCACAATTGCCGTTTTTAGGCTATCAAGTAGACAAAGGCCCCATGCCGGCACCTATAGTGGGAATTGGTACGGCCAAAACTACCCATTTTATTGCCCCTTTCCCTATAGTCGATTGGTCTGTGGGGTCGGATACTATTTTAGCCGCCTACGCCGATGGCATTCAGAACATGGTTCGTGTAAAAGCAAAGCAAAATTACCAAAACGAAGGATCGATTGTTTTGTTAGGTCCTAGCAGTGCCATGTATACCTACCGTTTGTGCTACAGCGATACTACCTCGCAGTTATCCGTGTCGTTGGGCGACACGTTATCGACCGAGGCCTTGTTTACATCCAACCCAGTGAATGTTGCTTTTCTAAAGTCGCTATCAGAGCAGGTATTGCAACAGCCCTATATGATGAATCATGTTGGGGTGGTAGACCATAAAATGCAGCTGGCCGTAGTGGGCATTTATAGCTACCAAGATTGGCTATTATTTAGGGTGCAAATACACAACCGCAACAACATCGACTACGACATTGATTTTATTAAAAGCTATATAATCGATAAAAAAGGGAGCAAACACACGGCCCTTCAAGAAACCGAGATTGCTCCCTTTTATACCTATTGTTCGGATACGGTGCCCAATACATTGCCTGCCCAACATTTGCAAGAGCGGGTGTTGTTGTTTCAACGATTTACCCTTCCTAAGCAGCGTACCCTGTATTTTGAGATGTTCGAAAAGAACGGCGGACGTCATTTGTCGTTTCCAGTATCTAGCAAAGAGTTGCTCAAAGCTAAAAAATGGACGCCCGATGCTAACTAGTTATCGACTGAGCCACAATTCTGGGTTTTGTAGCAGCTTGTCTTTCCAAACCTGAAAATAGAGTTCTGTTTTATTGTCGTTTTCGCGGTCGGTAAATACAGTACCTATGTTTTGTTTTACCTTTACCTTGTCGCCAACCTTTACATCCACTTTGGTAAGGTTGGCGTACACGGTACGATAAGCCCCGTGTTTTACAATTACAGCATTGTTGCTACCAGGAATAGAGAATACCTGTGTTACAACCCCTTCAAACACAGCCCTAGCTTTGGTGCCTTTGGGGCATTGAATGTAAATGCCTTTGTTGTCTACCGATACGTATTTTAAAACGGGGTGAGGTTGCAAACCAAAACTACCCACCACAATTCCTTTTTCGGTAGGCCAAGGAAGTCGGCCCTTGTTCTTCTCAAAATTGCCCGATACCAACTTCTCTTCTTTGGTTAACGCGTACGATTTATCTTTGCCTTTTTTACTACCAGCACTCGATTTACGGGTTTCGGCAGCAATTTTGTCTTCAATTTGTTTGTTTAGCTTATTGGCAATGGCTTGTTGTTTCTTAAGTTCGGCTTTTAGTTCCTTTTCTTTCTTTTTAAGCTGCGTAATAAGCTCGTTTTGTTTTTGTTTTTGTTGGTTCAGTTTGTTTTGCTCTTCTTTCTGAACTTTAAGTGCGGCCAAGCGTTCTAAACGCATGGCTTCTACTTCCTTCAGTTTGGTATCGAGCGCTGTTTTGGTGTCTTTTATTTCTATACCCTTTTTTTCGCAATATTGGGCATATTGTTTTAGGTATTGCCAGCGTCTGTAAGACTGCGCCAAATCGTCGGCCGATAAAATAAACATCAAATCGTCGTATTTGTTCTTTTTAAAATACGCGTGGTACATGAGTCGAGCGTATTCTGCCTTAAGTTCGCTGAGTTGCTTTTGTAGGTTATTGGCCTCGTTGCGCAGTTTGCGCATTTGCTTATTGATGCCTTTTATTTCTGAATTAATGGTATTAATAAGCTTTTGCTGTTCTTTTATTTGCGCAGTAAGTACGTTTAATAAGTTGATATTTATCTCCTTATTTTTAGAAGTTTCGGAAATTAGGTTGCTAGTTACCTCTAATTTTTTTAGGGCATTCTCTTTGCGTTTCTTTAATTCCGATACCGATTGCGCCTGTACGCATAACAAGCAACAGCCTATAAAAGTAAGTACAATAAGTAATTGTTTCATGCCTTAAAAACTAAAGAGTTGTTTTTTTAGTTCTGCTACCGTTACAGATTTATAGCCTGCAGGAATTTCAAAATTTAGCGTATTTAGCTGGTTAAATGATAGGTTCATAAAAGTAACATCTACGCTATTGCTTCTTTCTTTAGAGTAGTACACCCCTTGTACTTGCGATGGAAACAACCATCCGTTTTGGCTAGTGGGCGCCGAGTAGGTAGCCATAACATAGTCGCCTTTTTGAATGGAACGAATAATGGTACGTTGCAAAAAGCTGCCCCCTTGAATCAAAAACTCTGTTTGGTATTTGCCGTTGTGCGTGAGCATCCAATTGCCATCTATAACGTCTAGCGTAAAGTCGGCATAGTCGTTACGGCCTGGGTCAAACAAGCGGTTGGTAAGTATGCCTTGTAAACCGTAAAAGTCGGTACCCAATTCACCCTCAAGTTGGGCAAAAGGAATATCGCACACCCTACGACCCATTCTGTCTATTAAAACTGCCCTTTCTGGGGTGCAATATAGACGCAACACCTCAATGCCAAACAAGGCCTTTACTGTTAGCAATAGTTCTTTGTCGGTAACCGATTGCAAGGTGCCACTTAACGACAAAAGCGAATTGCCAGTGAGCTGCATTTTAAACTGAGCACTCATGCTGGTAATGCTTTGGTGGTAGTTTTTGGCAATGGCAATGGTATCAACTTGAGGAGCAACAGAGGGTGCTTGGGTTGGTTGTTGGGTAGTTTTGCAACCAGTTAAAGCCAAAAATACAAGGCTGATGGTCCAAATAACGGTTTTAAGGCTGTTGTGTTTCATTCTTTTTTTCTATTTCTTTTGCCAATTGGCGCATTTTTTGAGCTTCTTGTTTTTCGCCCAAGTGCTCTAAAATTTTGGCATAATCTTCGTATAATAGGGGAGTAGTTTGCTTATCGTATTCAATGGCTTGGTGCATGTAAAATTTAGCATACTCCCATTTGCCTTGTTGCATTAAAATGTAGGCATATGTATGCAAAAAGCTGCTGTTCAATGGCTCTTGCTGAATGGTTTTGTAGCTAATTTGAGCTGCTTTGTCAAGTTCTTTTCCTATCAATGCCAAATAAAAGGCATAGTTGTTGGCAGAAGTAGCGTCGTTGGGGTTTAATTCGTATGCTTTTTGATTGTATAGTACCCCCTCTGTTAACCTATTGCTCTCGCCATACATGAGACCTATGGTGGTGTACACATATAACGCAATTTCTAGGTGAGTAGAATCGTTAATAGCTTGTGCAGATTGTTGAGCGTAGGTTTGCCAAGAAGGGTCGCCCTCGCTGTACCTAAAGATGGCCTTGCTACACAAAAACAGAGGGTGATTGGGAAGCGCTTGCAGGGTTTCGTCCAATATTTTTTCTGTTTCTTGGTGGCTTTTTGTGGCCTTGCTTAATTCGTATCGTTGCAAGTGGCATAACTCGCATGTGGGCAAAATACCAATGCAAGTATTCATAGCTTCTAAAGCCTTATCCAATTGGTTCATTTGGATTAAATAATCGTTGTAAATAGTCCAAAGTTCTTCGTTGCTACTATCTACCATAATCATCTTCTTAAAAAGAGTTGTAATGATGTCTTGGTAGTTGGGGCGCGCCTTGTAGTATTTAACGGCAATTTTTAGCAGTTCTTTTTTCTCTTCCCACAAAATGTTTTTGGAGGCAAATATTTTAACCATGCACTCGTCTACCTTGGCCTGGTTGCCCATTTGGTCGTAAAGGTCGCAAGCATAGCGCAATGCCTCGCTGTGATCGGGGTTCACCTCTAACGTTTTTTCAAAACACGCAAGCGCCCTTTTCATGTCCTTAAATACGCCATAATAAATGGCCCCTTCTCTAAAATACAAGTCGTCGTTTAAAGGGTACTTTTTGTACAAAGCCTGAAAAGCCTGCTCTGTACCGGCTAAATCGCCACTGTAAGCAATGGCCAATACTTTTTCGATGGCTATTTCGGGGTTCACCCCAATGCGTTTTTCTAGTTGGGTGTAGGCTTGGACGCTGTTTTTAAAGTCGCCCATTAAAAAATAACACCTACTGAGCATGTAAAACGGATAATCCTTGTCTGGAAATAGGGTGGTTAGTTTTTTGTAAATTTTTATGGCCTCTTTGTACTGAGACTGATTGGTGTAGATTTCGGCTAAGTTGGTGTGGTAAAAATAGTTTTTAGGATTCAGTTTAGTAGCCTTTTTTAGTTGGTCGATGCTGCGAACTGTATCTTGCTGAAGGGCGTAAAGCGACGATAGCTGAAAGGCCACAGCAGCACTTTTGGGTTGTAGCTTGGCGCAAGCCTCAAAGCGGTTTTGAGCTAGAGTTAAACTATCGGCATGCATGTAGCACAGCCCTTCCATAAACAGGCTATCAAACTCGGCAGTATAAAACAAGCGTTCTGCTGTATGTTTGGCAGCCCACACGGGCAAACACATCCAGCAGAACAAGAGAGCGATGTATAGGAACTGTTTTTTCACTTTTTACCAGTATGTCCAAATCCTCCTTCGCCTCGTTCGGTTTCAGAAAGTGCATCTACCAAGCACCAAGAAGCGGTGGCATGCTCGGCAATTACCATTTGGCAAATGCGTTCGCCGTTTTCAATTACAAAAGGTTCGTTCGATAGGTTGATAAGAATAACCCCAATTTCGCCCCTGTAATCGGCATCGATGGTGCCAGGGGTGTTTAAAACCGTAATGCCTTTTTTTAGTGCCAAACCACTGCGAGGACGAATTTGTGCTTCGTATCCAGCAGGTAGTTCAATAAATAGCCCCGTAGGAATAAGTTTGCGTTCAAGGGGTTGTAAGGTAACCGGCTCGCTTAAAAAAGCACGCAAGTCCATACCTGCCGATAAGTTGGTAGCATAGGCAGGCAGTTCGTTGTTGCTCTTATTAATGATAGGAATTTGAATCATGTTATTACAGATTATACAATAATACTACAAAAATAACAGATATTGCCGATATTTCCTAATGCAGCAAGCGTTCTATTTTATAAAAAATCCTAACTCTACGCCGCAATCCGCAAAATCATTGTACCTTTGCATCCGATTAAACGATTCAACCATTCAGCCATGACCTTCTTAACCTCTGGAAATATTCTATTAATCGGTTCTATTCTCATATTTTCTAGCATCCTTATTACCAAAGCAGGTGGCCGTTTTGGTATGCCCGCCTTGTTGCTTTTCTTATTGGCCGGCATGCTTTTTGGCGAAGACGGGGTAGGCATTGTTTTTAACAACGTAAGGCAAGCCCAATTTGTGGGTATGATAGCCTTGTGTATTATTCTTTTTACCGGTGGCGTCGAAACCAAATTTAAAGAAATTAAACCCATATTGGGCCCTGGTATAGCCTTGTCTACCTTGGGAGTAGTCCTGACGACGGCCCTAACCGGAGGGTTCATCTTTTTGTTGTCGTGGTGGCACTCTTTCCCTCTTACATTCCCGCTAGTTACGTCATTTTTGCTAGCCGCTACGGTATCGTCTACCGACTCGGCATCGGTGTTTAATATTTTGCGCAGCAAAAACATTCGACTTAAAAACAACCTACAACCCATGCTAGAGCTAGAAAGTGGTAGTAACGACCCCATGGCCTATATTCTTACCATTGTGCTTATTCAGCTAGCCAATTCGTTGTTAGGCAGTTCTGCTACCGATATGGGCGTAACACCTATGATTATCAATGCCTTGGTAGTCTTAATACAGCAGTTTACCGTGGGTATTATGATAGGAGCAGGAATGGGCTTTGCAGGCGTATGGATATTGAATAAAATCAACCTCAAAAACATTCCACTTAACTCTATTGTGTTGTTAAGTTTGGTGTTCTTTACCTTTGCATTTACCGATATGTTAGGCGGTAACGGTTACCTAGCCGTGTACTTAACGGGTATTATTATTGGCAACCACAAAATACCTTATCGCAAGCAAATACTGTCTTTTTTTGATAGTATGACGTGGATAGTTCAAATTGGTATGTTCTTGGTATTGGGCTTGTTGGTGAATCCATCGGACATGTTAAAATCGGCACTACCCGCCATTGCCATTGGTTTGTTTATGATTTTGGTAGCCCGCCCTTTAACCATTTTTGCTACCTTATTGCCTTTTAGAAGCATTACCACAAAGTCAAAATTGTTTATATCGTGGGTAGGTTTGCGTGGGGCAGTTCCCATCATTTTTGCCATGTATCCAGTGGTAGAAAAAGTGCCCGGATCCGAGCAACTTTTTGACATTGTATTCTTTATTACCCTCTTGTCGCTTATTATCCAAGGCAGTAGCATAGGTTGGGTGGCCAATAAGTTAGATTTGGTACTTCCACCCGAAAAAGAAAAACAATTTGACTTGGATTTGCCCGAGGAGGCTGGCGAGTTAAGAGAAATGACCCTTACGGCCCAAATTCTAGAAGAAAAAGGCACCACGCTTCGCGATTTTCAAATGCCCAAGGGCTTGTTGGTGTTGTTTATTAAACGCAACGACCGCTTTATTGTTCCCAACGGTAGTTTTGAGCTTCGCGAGGGCGACCACATGCTTATTGTAGCCGGTTCCGACTACGAAGCCGAGTAAAAAAATGCGCCAATAAGTAGCGCACAAACAAATATTTACTACATTTGTACCTATAAAAACTAGCAGTTATGGTACGCAAGTTTGATTTTATAGTTGTAGGCAGCGGTATAGCGGGCATGAGTTTTGCCCTAAAAGTTGCCAACAAAGGCAAGGTAGCCATTTTGTGCAAAACCAAATTGACCGAGGCCAATACCAATTTGGCACAAGGCGGAATTGCCTCTGTAACCAACGCAGCCACCGACAATTTTGATAAGCACGTAGCCGATACCCTGATTGCGGGCGACGGCATTTGCAACGAGGCTGTGGTTAGAAAAGTAGTAGAAGATGCTCCCAGAGAGATTGCCGAATTGGTAAACTGGGGTGTCGATTTTGACAAAGACGAACAAGGTAATTTTGACCTTCACAAAGAGGGTGGTCACTCCGAGTTCCGTATTCTTCACCACAAAGACAGTACAGGAGCAGAAATCCAACGTTCGTTGGTAAAACGCATCCAACAACATCCCAATATCGATGTGTTCGAAAACTATTTTGCCATCGAAATCATTACCCAACACCATTTAGGACAATTGGTAAAACACACTACCCCTAACATTGAATGTTACGGTGTGTATGTGCTAAATCCTCGTACCCGCAGGGTGCATACTTTCCTATCTAAAGTTACCATGATGGCCACCGGTGGTATTGGCCAAATTTATCAAACCACCACCAATCCCGGCATTGCTACGGGCGATGGTATTGCCATGGTATACCGTGCCAAAGGTAGGGTAAAAGACATGGAATTTGTGCAATTTCACCCCACATCGCTCTACAATCCCAACGAGCATCCTTCGTTCTTAATAACCGAGGCCATGCGCGGATACGGAGCTGTGTTGCGCACACAAAATGGGGTAGAGTTTATGCATAAGTACGATGAGCGTGGTTCGCTGGCTCCACGCGATATTGTGGCCCGCAGCATCGATACCGAAATGAAACTAGCCGGTAGCGATTATGTTTACCTAGACGTTACCCACAAAGATGCCGAGCAAACCAAAGAGCACTTCCCAATGATTTACGACAAGTGCCTAAGCTTGGGCATCGATATTACCAAGCAATACATACCTGTGGTACCAGCTGCTCACTATTTGTGTGGCGGTATTGTGGTAGATATGGATGCTCGTACCTCTATTAAGCATTTGTATGCCGCCGGCGAGTGTTCCTGCACCGGGTTGCACGGAGCCAATCGTTTAGCGTCTAATTCGCTTATCGAGGCCATTGTGTATGCCGATGCTGCTGCCAAGCATGCCCTAAGCATTATAGCCGATATTACCCACAACGATAATGTGCCCCTTTGGAACGACGAGGGCACCTCGCTAAACGAAGAAATGGTGCTCATTACCCAAAGCAAAAAAGAGGTGGGTCAAATTATGAGCAACTACGTAGGCATTGTGCGTTCTAACTTGCGCTTAAAACGTGCCTTTGACCGTTTAGAAATCCTTTATAAAGAAACCGAAGACCTCTTTGACCGTTCGGTAGTAACCAAAGATATATGCGAACTACGCAACATCATTAACACCGCTTATTTGGTCATTAAAATGGCCATGGAACGCAAAGAAAGCCGCGGCTTGCACTGCACCATCGACTACCCCGATAAAATTGAATAAAATAGCATATAGAGCCAATAAAAAAGCCTCACTATAGTGAGGCTTTTTTGTATACTATCTTTATGTGGGTATTATCTACAGAAGTGTTTTTGGTAGCAGAAGCTATATCCTAGCATAATTTCGTGTGTACCGTAGTTTTGGGTAACTAGGTTGTTAAGGTCAAGGCTAAAGGCATAACCCAATTGGAATTGACCAATGCGGAAACCACACATAGGCATTAACACCATAGATTGGATGTTGTTAGGGTTCCAGCTATGACGATACGATGCTTGTACCCAATAACCCCATTCTTTGTCTACATCGTGACCAAATTTAAGGTTCACGTCCATGTTCACTTCTAGGTGTTGGTTCATTTTTAACATGGCCATGGGTTCGATGTATTTATCTTTACGAGCACCTAAATCGAAGGTATATCCACCAAACAAGAAACCAGTAAAGGGAGCAGGAAGCTCTTTATCGCCGTAAATATCGGCTGCCAAAGGAATGATGTTGGTTAGCGACAAACCTACAAAACCGCCGTACGATTTGTAGTATACACCAAAGTTGGCGTTAGGCAAGAAACCATCTGTGTTGTTAAAGGCGTTGTCTTGCATAGCAGCGCCATTATCGGCTTCAAACAAATCGGGGTTGAGGTAGAAATAAGCAAATTTAAACGACACACCAAACGATAGTTGACGATCGTAAGACACCTTTTTAGAGTATCTTCGGCCGTTAGAAAGTGGAATGTGGTAAGCAAAGGTAGCTTGTCCACCGGCTTTGTTGGTATAACCGTTGCGGTCGTGGTAAATGTAGGCACCAATACCTACGTTTTTCCATACGCGTGTTTTAAACGATAGCAATTGGGTCATGGGGAAGTTATCCATGCCTACCCATTGCATTTTGTTACTAACCATTAAGTGCGAACAAGGTTCTGCACCTGCCAAAGCAGGGTTCACCAAGTAGTAGTTAAAATGATACTGATTGTAAATTAGCTCTTCTTGCGCAGTGGCTTTCCCTGCGGCTAACAAAGCTAATAAAAGTATGCACACGTATTTTTTCATGTCGTAAAGATAGTATTTAGTTTTGGTTATTTACAAATTATATGTTAATTTTATCTTAGGCTTGTTTCCTAACACCCTGTTGGTGTAGGAAACAAGCCTTTTATTTTTAGCGTTTCAAGGTAAAGTGACCCGAGTATTGTTTTCTAATTTCTTCTACGGTAATTAGGTACCAATAGTCGTCGCTAGGCATTTGGTGGCCGTTGTACATACCGTCCCATTTGAAGATGTCGCTACCGCTGTTGCCTTCTTTGCTAAACGATCCGGTGCGGTGTTCGTATAGACGACGTCCGTAGCGGTCGTAAATTTCTACAATCCACGATGTGTAGGCGTCTAAGCCATCAATGGTCCAATAGTTGTTTTCTGGGTCGCCCTCGTCGTTAGGAGTAAAGAATTTTTTAGGAATAACAGGAACGGGGCTCACCTCAAATACCTGGCTGTTTTCGCAACCGTACTCGTTGGTAATGTACAAACGGTGGTAGCCAATAGGTACGTTGCTAATTACCACAGGCGAGTTTTCGTACGTGTTATCAATGTCGTCGATGCGGAAGGTAGGCCACTCGGTTTTATCGTCAGCCACAGCTGTAATTTGACGAATGCCAGTTTCTGTAATCGATTCAATGATGGGTTTAGGATGAACTTTTACGTTGGTGGTTTTGTAAGCAGGACAATCCCCTTCTTTGGTATTGATCTCAACCGTATAGGTCATGTCTGTTGCGGGCGATGCCATTGGTCTTTGAATGCTGTTATCGCTCAATCCGTTATTGGGCGTCCATTTGTAACTATATTCGCCAGTGGTTTGTAATTGTAATTCCAACTCAACGTCATCGTCCTCACAAATTTCAAATTCTTCTTGTATGCTAGCAATAATGCCTTCTACTACGGTAATATCGATGGTTTTGCTAGCCGAGCAAAGAGCAGTTACCTCTGCTTTGTAGGTAAGTTTGCCCACTTGGGTAGGAGTAGTTTCCATCGAGAAGATGGTGTTAGCTCCTTGAGTAGATTCGGTAAATTCGCCCGATACAGTGGCGCCATTCAAGGTCCATTTTTTATCGGTTACCTCGGCAGCTTTGTCCGATGCCATGGTAATCATCAGTGTGGTAGGATTATCTTGGCAAATGGTGGTTTCGCTAGCGCTCAAGGTAAATTGAGGAGCACCTGCTACCCAGAAATCAACGGGGGCAGATTTGGTATCGCAAGTACCATTGGTAACGGTAAGTTCAAACCCATAGTTACCCGCTTGCTCAAAGGTGTGTTGTTTTAGACCAGTAGCACTGGTGGTGTTAAAGTTGGTGTATGGAGCTGGCGCATCTACACCATTGGTATAGGTAGCGTTCCATGCAAAGGTAGAACCAGCAGGAATAACCACCGATGGGTCGCTGTAGTCAATTTGAACGGTGCTGGTATCGCCGTGGCAAATGTTCTCTCTGGTAATATCCAACACTACCACAGGATCTTTGTCTACGGTGATGGTAATTTCGCCCTCGCCGTCGCAAGCACCATTGGTTACTTCTGCTTTGTAAGTGGTATTTTCTGTTAAAGCATCAGGGTCGGCAAACACGCTGCCAGTTACGCCAGTTACAAGTGTGCCGTTTTTGTACCAAGTGTAGGTTTCATTACTACTATTATTTACAGGACGATTTGAACGAATGGTTACTTTGGTGCCTTCGCAAACCCTGTCGCCGGTAGCATTCGATGTTAATGGCACATCCATGTTAGTGCCAATTAGCACCGTATGCAAAACTTCTTTGCCACACATGGTAGCATTGCCAAATGTGATGGTATAAGTTACCGATGCCACGTTGCCGTGTGCGGTATTATCGGTAAAGGTATATTCGGTACCGCTAAAGTTGGGTTCTGTTTTTAATACGGTAGAACCTTTTTTAATCACCAAGTCGCCTGTGCCTTCCATGTTGGTAAGCGTAAGGGTTACCTCGGGAGCGGCGGCACACACTTCGTCTGGAGCCGATAAGGTGAAATTGGTATTTTCGTGAATATAGCCATGTAGAAAGACATCGCTTTTTGCACAATAGTTAGGACTCTCCGAACTTACACGAATGTAAAATGGTGTGGTGTCGTCTTCCATTACAACAAATGAAAATGCAGAGGAACCAACATTGGTATTGTTGCCAGAAAGGTCGTTAAGTGGTCTAATTACATTGCCAGCAGCGTCCACTTTGTGCCAAGTCCATACGGTTTGTGGGTCTGTGGTGCTGGTCATGTATCCAGCCAGGGTAGGCAGGTCATTTCTACAATAATCATCGGGAACAAGCCCTGTGGTGTTAATACCGGCACTTTGTGGTTTTAGTGTTACCGTTACCGCTGTTCTTTCACTTTCGCAGTAGGTGTCAGTATCGCCATCTTGGTCGTAAGATACGTAGTAGGTTCTAGTTGGGTTGGTTGCATCATATCGACTTACGTCAATATTTTGCGCTTCTGTATCCGACATTGGGGTCCCACCCGTAGCAGTTGTGTACCAGTAATAAGTACCAGTATTACTGCGGTTGGTTATTAACGTATTTAGGTCCAATTTAGTCTCAGAAGGACACGCATTATAAGGACTGGTAGTAGGCGCAGTCGAGGCTTGGCAGTTGCACTCGGGTTTAATGGTTACCTCGTTCGATTGTGCGTACGAGGTACAACCTCCGTTGGTAAGTCTTCCGGTGGCAGCAGCTTCCGCGGTTTCTGCAGAACCCGCTACGGTTACTCGGTAAGTAGTTTCTGTAGTGGGAGAAACCGCTAATGAGTTGTTGGGAGTTGCAGGTGCTAATTCGCTCCAAGTTCCACCTACTTTTTCTTGATAGTAATACCATTTCCCATTTGGGAAGATGATGTCCAAGTTGGCAGGTTCGCCTACGTACAATGATGCGGTTTCGTTGGTAGGGCAGTATTTAAGCTCTGTAGCAGAACGGTCTGCGTTGGCAAACAAAGCAATTTCGGGGTTACATCTAGAGAATAAAATATCGTCAATACCAACGTCATTACCAGCGGCAATCCCTGATGTATTTGCGTTGATAATAGAGATTTTTACTGATGTACAGCCAATAGGAGTGGTAATACTAGTAGAGTAAGGATCGCCCCATCCTTCTCCGCAGCTTTTACGAATGGTAATGGGGTCTGTTAACAAAGGAGCTCCTGAGGGCATAGCGTACACTTGCATTTTAACGGCAATACCTTCGTGTTCTGGATGAACGTCAACGCTGACTACCGAGATAGAGAAATTGTGCATGGCATTTTCGCACAATCCGCTAACAATTTGTTCGTACATAGGAGAACCAGAGTTGTCAGGGTTACAGTTTACCAATAGGAAACCGTCGTTTCTGTTAGTTGCGTAGTCTTTACCGCAGATAGTTGATACGTTAGGAGAATCAGCCCAATAACCCCCATCAATGGTTCTGTGTACAACAGCGTACTCGCCATCTTCTATTTTGTTACTAAAGTCACCTTCTGTGATGAATTTATAACCCGTATCAGGGGTTCTGTCAATACTAGCTCCTGGGGGTAAATCTTGTGGTGTACTAGCGGTAGTTCCCATATCAAACCTAATTTCTGCTATGTAGTTAGGATTGGCTTCGTATGCACAACACATGGTAGGTTCTAGTTTTTTAGAGACTATGCTTCCTACCTTGTAGTACTGAGTTTTGGTAACTTGTACATCTAGTTGACTAGTGGTAGCGCCTGCAACGTTGGTCCATGGACCTGCTGGATCTTCAGCAACTTGCCATTGAATAGCACCCGAATGTCCTAATACTTGCAGCGTTGTGGTGTTTCCTGCACACACTCCGAATCCTAACGTACTGGTAATTTTAGGTTCTGCATAGCCCCAAATTTCAATGCGGGTTATTTCTAATGTTCCTGAACCACCTTGTCTTTCTAAGTAGTAGCTAAAACTACTAGCGGTGGCGTTAATTTCAAATTCTAAGCTTAGCTCTTGCGAAGATCCATCGGTTTGTTTTTGCTTATAGTTATTATTTGTAGTACCTGGAGTAGCGTAAATTGCTTGAATTTCAACGCGTCCACTGGCCTTAAAATAAATTTTAATGGTATGTTTGTTGAATCCAGATGCAGTAACCAAACCATCTATTCTGTGTGAGAATAGTTTGCTATTAGTGCCTCTTTCTCCAGAGTAAAAACTGCCGTTTGAAATGGAGTATTGTCCTTGGCCAGGGCGGGTGCCACTCACTTTGGTCCAACTAGTAGTGATAGACTCATCGCCAAAATAAATTACATCAGCAATGGCACATGGGTAACTTCCTGTTTTTGAAATAAAGTCGGAACCAGCTAATTTTACTGGGCTGCTAGTGTATTGCCCCCATGCAGCGCTGGTGCCTAACAATAAGAAGAATAAGGTAAAGAGTAATAAGTGTGCTCTTTTCATAATATGGATAAAAATTTAAGGTTTACAAATAGATATCTATGGCTTATTAAATGCCAATAATCGGACAAAATTACTACTTTTTTCTAAAATAATAACAATACTCGTACCTTATTAACACAAAAAGGGCGCAAAATATTGTGTTTGCGCCCTTTTTTATGTGTGTTACTTGTATTTTTAATCTTCCTGCTCCGTGATATTACTGTCAATGAGCCATCCATTGTTTGAAAGGTTCTGCTTTGGGCGATGGAATGGATTGGATGATGCGGAAAATTCCATTTAATGTAGCAAAGTTGGTTCGTTGCATCCCTCCTTTGGTTTGAATAGGAAGGGGGGGTGACAATTTGTCCCCACCCTTTAGAAAGTTCGTCGTCACGCTTTCTAATTTTCTTGATATAGTCAGTCGGATTACTGCTCTCTGTTAGTATCGCAACTACGTCAATTACAGAAAAATACCACTGTTCTTGCTCGCTGCTCCAAATGGTGCGAACTTTTTTTGATTCAAACAATTTGATAGAATTTTGTGTTTGTTGAAAAAAAGCAGGGGATAAAAGGCCCGGATACGCCTAAAAATTGTACATTTGTTACTTGAATTTTTAAACAAAAAGAATGCTCAGATAGTTGGTTAGTCGATTAGTCGGAGCGAAGCGAGTTACGTATGGCAAAACAAGCAGAAACGCCCATGATGGCGCACTTTTACGAGATGAAAAAGCAACACCCCGATGCGGTGCTGCTGTATCGTTGTGGCGACTTTTACGAAACCTACGGCGACGATGCGGTGTTGGCCTCTCAGGTGTTGGGCATTTCGCTTACTTACCGCAGCAAAAACTCGCCCAATCCCATTAGCATGGCAGGTTTCCCCTTTCATGCGCTCGATAATTACCTGCCCAAATTGGTGCGAGCAGGTCATCGTGTAGCCATTTGCGACCAACTAGAAGACCCTAAACTGTGCAAAAGCAAGTTGGTAAAGCGCGGCATTACCGAGTTGGTAACCCCAGGTATATCATACAACGATCAGTTGCTCGATAACAAATCCAACAACTTTTTATGCGCCTTGCACGTGCAAAAAAGTTCGGTGGGAGCGGCCTTTTTAGACATATCGACGGGCGAATTTTTAGTAGCCCAAGGCGGCGAAGCCTATATCGCCAAGCTAATTAGCAGCTTTTCCCCCAAAGAAATTTTGTATGCTCCTGGCAAAGAGGCATGGGTCGATACCATGGCCGATTACAGCATCGCTCGTTTTAAAATGGACGATTGGATTTTTACGCCCGATGCCGCCCAAGGCCGTTTGAGCAAGCAATTTGAAGTAAAAAACCTAAAGGGTTTTGGCATAGACGGTATGACCGAGGCCATTGTGGCAGCCGGAG
>JAZRBL010000136.1:0-9727 GCA_045635045.1 Candidatus Enterocola sp.
TCCCCGGTTCGATTCCTGGTGGCACCACATAAAAAGAACTCCGATATCGGGGGTATTTTTTTTATGTAAAAAAATTGGCCCTTTTGTTTTTTTAAGTTTTTTTTATTTTTATATTTGCTCTATTGAACTGAAAGAATTTAAACAACTTAAAAAAAATAGAAATATGGCATTCATAGATTGCGTCAGATGGACTCCAAAGGATGGTGAATTTATATTTGCATATCGCTATCCAGAAACTAACTTGAGTACACATACTCAGTTGATTGTACACGAATCACAAGAAGCTCTTTTGTTTTCAAAAGGGCAGTTAATGGGTAAGTTTGGCCCTGGTAAGCATACGCTTGATACCGAAAACTTACCTTTGTTACGTTCTTTGTTTGGTTTGCCTTTTGGTGGCAAAAACCCTTTTACGGCCGAAGTTTGGTTTGTCAATAAACTGTATCCTACCAATTTAACATGGGAGGTAAACAAAATTACCATTCACGATGCCGATTACAACACCATGATACCTTTGCAAGCATCGGGTCAATACGGTGTAAAGGTAGAAGACTCGGAACGTTTCCTTGTTAAGATGGTGGGTACTAAGGCTATCTTTACCGAAAGCGATATGTTGGATAATGCTTTTGGCGAATTTGCTTCTAAATCCAAAAGTGCGATTATTCAGTTTATGAATAATAACAACATTGGCTTTAAACGTGTTTCGGCGCACTTAGACTCTTTGTCGGAATACATTAAATCTATCATTACTCCTTATTGGGCCGATTATGGCATGAGCTTTACTCGTTTTTACTTAAACGAGATTAGCATTGACGAAAGTACTGCAGAAGGCAAAAAATTAGCGAGAGCTGTTGCCGATCAAGCAGAAATGTCTATTACTGGCCATTCTTGGCAACAAAAACAAATGTTTGATTTGACTAACAACGCTGTAGATCAAATGGGCGAGATGTCGGGTACCAACGGCCTTTTGGCAGGTATGATGGCCATGAACATGATGGGTGGCGGCATGATGGGCGGCGGCGGAGGTATGTCTGCTGGTATGATGCAAACCCAATACAATCAACCCAACTTTAATTCGTACCAACAAAATCAGCAAGGTAGTTTTGTGCCACCCGGTCAACAACAAATGGGCCAAGTAAGAGAAGTATATTGTGCTTCTTGTGCTAAAAAGCATTTAACTACCGAGCGTTTCTGTCCTCACTGCGGTGCTGAATACAATCCATGTCCTAAATGCGGTTCGGATAACATGAAAGGTGCCAAAAGATGCATCTCTTGCGGCACACCTTTGCAAATGGCAGGCGGTGGTTCGGCATGTACCTCGTGTGGAGCCCCATTGATGCCAGGAGCTGCTTTCTGTCCAAGTTGCGGACAAAAGCAAAATTCGGCAGCGGCCGGTAATGTATGTCCAAGATGCAAAACGGCTTTGGCACCCAATACCCGATTCTGCCCTACTTGTGGAAATAAAATGTAATCCTTAATATAGTATCGTATGAAAGACATTTTTAGAATATTTGTGTCGATATTGGGCTATGGTCTAATTATTGGCGGTTTTATGGTCTTTGGCGATTCCATGCCAGAAGATATTAAATACCTGGATATGGTAGTTTGCTGCCTATTGTTTACTCAATTGCCATTGCTGTTCTTTATTCCTTTAATTAACTTAAAAGATAGATCGCATAAGGAAGTAGGCTCGTTGGGTATCCAAATGTATGGATTTACTTTTTACACCATTGCTGCCATTGCTACTATGGTGTTGGGTTACATCTATACTTGGAGTTTTAATGTTCAGTTATTTGTTCATATAGGCATTCTATTCTTTTTCTGCTTAATGATCTTGACATCGTTGTTTGCTAGTAGCAAAGTAAAACAAAGATATCATGCCGAAGAGAGCAAACTAAGGGATAGAGCAATTCTTAAAATGAAAATGGCCGAATTGATGGACGAAGTGACCATTGCTGGCGACCGTATTCCTCAATCCATTCGCCAACCCATCGAAGCGCTAAATGAAACCATGCGTTATTTGGTGCCCAGTTCAAATGTAGAGGCATCCGTTTTAGAAGATAAGTTCTGCAGCATGGTAGATGAACTGATGGTGCTCTTGCGCAACATCGACCTAAACAAAGACCTTATCCAAGAAAAAATCAAACGCTTAGAGCTTACCTTGAACAAAAGAAAAAATTTTTAAACCCTAAAATCACATTAATCTTAAAATCAAATGGCAACCACTGGAAAAATTTTCAAGGATTCTAGCAATGTCTATCAAGACCAAGCTAGATTGTTGTTTAACTACTACGAGCAAGCTGCCGAAAGTATCGTTAGACAAGAAGAAAAGTTAGAGAAAGAAATCGCTCAATTAGAAGCCGATCGTGAGCAAGTAGAAATTAAAAAAAGTGACATTTGGAAGTGGTTTCTTACCATTATTTTGTTTTTCATGTATTTTGTGCGTCGTAATGAATACGACAAACAAATTGCCATGATTAACGCTAAAATTGACGAGAAGAAAGAAGCGCACAAAAATATCTTTAGAGATTACAAGGTAACCAAAATGGGCCTTGCTTATGTTCCTGTGGCTCAGCAAATTGCTTACGAAGACAAATGTTTCGTAGTAGACTACACAGGCAATGTGGATAATTCGCGTGTAAGCCTTCAAATGTCGCGTCAAAACGACTTGTTGTGCGAAACCATGTCGCAAATTGAAAAGTTAACCACAGAGGCTCCTTTGGTAGAATCGTCTGACGAGGCAGAAGCTATTGATACCAATAACTATTCATTGTCTATTCAAGAGGTAAACCAATCGGACTATGTTGGTAAATTAGACAGATCGTTGCGTACCATCTCGTTCTGTATGAACGATACAGAAACCAAATCGGTAGACTTGCCTTTGGTGGCCGATAATAGCGATTATCTACGTTTCTTAAACGAATATTCTACTAGCGAAGCAGGTGCTCATCCTGTTATGAAGGTATTTGACGAAACCAAATACGATGATAGCGTAAAAGACTTCTGCGCATTGAACAAATTAAAAGATTCGTTGTCGAACGATACCGAGCAATTTGAAGATGTATTGAAACATTTGATGCACACCATGGCCGTTTCTGTTCAAACCATTTCTGCTATGAAATTGGCATCGACCGATAAGGTGGTGGGCAACTCAAACGACTTGTTGTTCAAACTGTTGAAGTCTCCATACAACCACTACTCTCCATTGTTGGAAGCCGACGAAATTAGCCGTATTCGTATGGAGAATTTTAACTACGCAGATTCTATTCAAGGGTACGAACCTTTCCAACTTCGTGAAAGTTCGCGCGTACGTTATAATTTGTTTGCCGACGAATGGACTGCAGAAGATAATAGCAAAGCAAGTGTTCCTTTTGGCGTTCACCAAATTTACGAAGAAATTGTAGCTCCTATGGTTCAACGTTTGATGATGGAAAACCGCATTGAACGTATTAAAGTGTACGGACAAATTCACGACCAAAAATTGAGCTACTTGAATAAATGGCACCAAGACGTTGATGCCTTCTATCGTTCTAACCACGCCGAAAGTGCCGATATCATTAACAACATGCAACAATCGTTGAGCGAGTATGTAGAAGCCTATAATACCTTGGCCCAATTGCAAAAAACATTGGATGCGATGAACGCGGATGGTGCTACCCTAGAAGATGCAGTAGTAGAAGAACAAGACAATGCTGCAGATACCTTGATGGCATTTGAAATGCAAGCCCAAGAGTTCAAGAAAGCACAAGAAGATTTTGCCGAATACATGGATCGTTTGCAAGACGATATTGCGTTGAAAGCAGAACAATTTGGTCACATCGAGTTCTACGATGCTCGTTTGCAAGACGGCTACTCAAATGCCATGGCAGTTGCTGCATCCGAAGTACAAGAATTGGACGAACGTCGCAAACCTTTGGCTGCTACCAGCCCACTTTTGGCAAAAGAATCGGTTATGCTTCCTGAACCTAGCGTAGAAGATGTAACCTACGAACACTTATCGCTTAACTTACCTGCTATTGCCGTTAATGCATTGGATGCGGTAAGTCGTATTGCTTTAGAAGCAGAACAAGCTGCTGCAGAAAACCAAGAAGCCTACGATGAAGATTTGGAAGACATCGAAGACGATGAACTAGACGAAGACCTAGAAGATATCGAGGACGATGAAGTAGACGAAGATTTGGAAGACATCGAAGAAGAAGACATCGACGAAGAAGAGGACGAAGAGGATGAAGAGGATGAGGATGACGAAGATGAAGAGGACGAAGAAGATGAAGATGAGGAAGAGGATGAGGATGACGAAGAAGATGATGAAGAGGAAGAAGATGAGGACGAGGATGACGATGAGGACGAGGACGACGATGAGGACGAGGACGACGATGAGGACGAGGATGACGAAGATGATGAAGAAGACGAAGACGAAAAAAACCAATAACAATAGGAGGATAGAATTATGTCAACATTAATTCCATGTAAAGTCGACACCACTCCTATGGCCAACGAGATCAAGACTGTTTCTAGAACAGTTAAAGGTACGACGGCGGCGGTGGTTACCATGCAAACTGCCGTTATTGCGGCAGAGAGAGCAGGTGCAAACAAGGTTTGTCAAAACGTTAACAGAGGCTTCTTTACCTTAATGCAATCGCAAATTTCGCAAAAGATTGCGCAAAAGAAAAGTAGGGTAGACGCTTTGCTAATGAAATTGGCGCAAAACAAACGTCAATTGTTGGGAATTAGAACCACAATGGAACGTGAGTATGGCCGTATTGCAGCAAGATACCATAAGATTTTTACCAGCATCAACAAAGAGTTGGCGCAACGCATTCAACAAATTGACCAACCAGTATTTGATTTGGTAAACAAGCACATGGCAACATCTACCAATAGAATGAACGCTATGTCGGCTTGGACGGTAACCTCCCAAATAGAAGGGTTAACCAAAAGTCAACAGATTCTTATTTCTAAGATGAAACAAAATGCCAACATTGCATTGGGACAATCGGCCGACTTCTTGACACAAATTGGCGAGCAACGTGTTTTAACCAACAGAATTTTGATTTCTAACCCAGCCGGAAACGACGATAAGCTGTGTCAAATACCGGTGGTAATTTGCGAAACCATTAGCAACGATGTGGGTTTAAAACGTACCGAAATTACCTTGCCCGATGCTTTGAATAGCTCTATCAATGGTCAAATTGTGGGTGCCATTCGTAACCAAGAATTGCCTTGGAAAGACGAAGCTCCTTCTGCCTTGATATCGGACGAATTTGCTAATTTATTGGCAACATCTCCATCTTCATCGCGCGTAAAATCGATGATGCAAGATTTATTTGCGAAAACAAGTTTCCAAACTCTTTAATTGTGATGCCTTATGAGTTATACGGAAAGATTTAGACGCAGAGTAGCTGTTCCATACAGTGGTTCTGTATCGGTAAGCTACCCTGCTTCGCAACACGGTGGTTCTACTACAGCCTACTATAGTGGAACTGCATACGAAGATGTGGATGTAGAAATTTATGTAGATACAGTTCCTTTTGATGATAGTGTAGTGGGATGTAATGCCAGTGTGGGCGGACTTACCGCCAGCGTGGCAGCCATGAATGTCGCCCAATGTGCATCCATTAGGGAGAACGCAGAAAAGGTATCGAGTACCATTATCAATGGCTTCTTTCAAACTGTACGTACCGATTTGTCGGCGCAAAGAGCCGAATTGCAACAAACCGTCAATGCGCGTTTAATTTTGCTAAATGAGCAAAAAAAATCGTTGCTAGCGTTGCAAAAGAAAATGTCAGAAGATTATGCTAGAACCTCTGCAAGGTACCTAAAAATCTTTAATGATTTGAACGATGAATTGTCTAATCGCATTCACCAAATTGATCAACATGTATTTGATTTTGCTAAAAACGTAGAGGATCAAAGCAATCGAATGCTTAAAACCGATATGATTCAATGCGCCGTTACCGCGGGCAAAGAATCGAGCCTTTTGCAAGCGCAATTGAATGTAGCATTGATGAAGCAACATGCGTTGCAGGCCATGTCGCAAGCGCAAAATTTCTTGGTGAATAAGGCAGTCTCTGAAAGAACCATTCAGCAAAGCATCATTGAAGGCGAAGGAACCGATCGTTACTATGTGCCTGTATGTTACATGCGTACCGAAGACAAGGCGGTAGAACAAAAATGTGCGGTTCCCGAATATTACAGCGCAGCTAAAAGCGTTATCGAGAGAAAAGTAGTCGATAATTTTGAACAAATGGATTTGCCATTCGAGAAATCGGAAGAACTAAAATCCTATGTAAAAGAAGAAGTGGCGCAAAATATTCCTAACAACGATGCTCACTCTGAACGCGTAAGAGACTTGATTATTAAGATGTTAAACAAATAAAAGTAAATACTATGAGTAACTTAAAAGAACTTTATATAACCGATACCAACCTCAGATTGGATAAAAATATAGTAAAAGGGGGTATCTTGCCTAATAAATTCTCTGAATTATCAAGATCAATCAATGTGGTTGGCGAAACGGTCATCGAAGGCCCTGTTTATGCTAGCAAATTAACCATTGAATCGGCTCCATTGGAAATTATGGGTGCTGTGTTTACCCAACACGAAATCTATGTCAATTCGGATGTAACTGGTGATGTTGTGTTTAAAAAAGCTGTAGGTACTGCTTCGTCTATTGTATCAAGAGCTGCTAAATGTAACTTAACCTTTAACTCGGACGTGAATGCTAAGAGTGTATCGTTGCATAATGCCTTTGTTTGTGGTAGTATCTATGGCGACGAAATTATTTTAGAAAACTGCGTGGTAATTGGCGGGGTGTTTGCTACTCAATCGTTGACCTTAAAAGATTGTATTGTGGGTACTTTCTTGTCTCCTTTTGCCGAAATTGAAGGAAATGTAAGTTTGTTGTTGCCTTCTGTATTTAGTATAGAACGCATCAATTACACCAATACTGCACGCTTGTATTCGTTGGCATTGGCAGACTTGGGTTCTTTGTATCGCAAACAAGAAGAAGCTCCAGAAAGTGGTCGTGTAGAAATTAACATGGCTACCGACGACCTTAAAACTACCTTAAGCGATGGTGAACAACAACGTACCTTGCACAGCTATAGTGTGATTGGTAAAGTGTTGGCTGCCGACTTGATTGATACCGAGAAATTCCAAAATCATTTCTTGTTAACAGCAGCAGCATTGGGTCCACAAATGCTAAAAACCTACGATTTAGGTATGGATGCAGATGGCAAACCATCGTTGCTTACCTCGGATCGTATTCGTGAGTTCTTCTTTGATATCTTGCATGGCAAAATTAAAGTGAAAGATATTGACGGCACGTTTAGTATTGAAAAATTTGCTCGTACCATGTAATGAGACAAAATGCATAAAAAAAGCCTTGGCTTCAGCCAAGGCTTTTTTAGTATGTCAAGGGTAAGCTTATTCTTGTGGATGTTGGGCGTAGTATTCGTTCCACTGTTTAAGCACTTCTTCCCAGTTCTCGGTTTGGCCATCGGCTATGGCATCTGCTTGTGCTAGGGCCGCTTCGTGTTGCTGCTTTTCGGCGTGGCGCAATTTCATGGCCTCGATGGTAGCGTCGTCTAAGATTTTAATGCAGCCACGTTTTACGCAGTCGTCTAGGTCGGTAGGGCCAAATGCTTTGCCTTGTACATTAAAGTCGGCTATATTAAAGCTAAAGACGGTGCGTAGGGTATGACGCACCATCTTTTGTTGCCCTCTGTTGCCAGCCATTTTTTGGCCCAACAACTTGCGGATTATCTTAATTTCTTTTTCGGAGAATTTATTACGTCCCATGCTTATAAACTATCGCCAAAGTCTTTTCTAAATTTCTCTGCCAATTGTTCTTGCCAGTAGCCAATTTCTTTTAGTCTACCAAAGAAGAAACGAAGCACAGAGGGTTCTTCTACCCATTCCAAACCACCAATTAGTTCGCGGTTGTCCCATACCCATTTAACACGGTCGGCAACGTATTTTAGTTGCGATAGGGTGTAAACGCGGCGAGGAACAGCTAAACGCATCAATTCCAATTCAGAGTAGGGTTCGGTGCCATCGGGGTTGCGTTGTTCCGATAAGGTACCACGTTCCATACCTCTAATACCGCCTGCAATGTACAAGGCTGTAGCCACGGCAGCTGCTGGATATTGGTTGTGAGGAATGTTTGGAACAAAGGCTCCTGCATTTAAGTGGCATCCCAAACCACCGGCTGGTAGAATAACGGGTACGCCGTAGTCGTCTAGTTCTTTGGCAAGGTAGTTGATGAATTCGGGGCCTTGGTTGATGTATTCCATGTCCAAACTTTCGTACAAGCCTTGTGCCATCGATTCCATGGTGCGCACGTCAATACCTCCGTAGGTTAAGAAGCCTTCGTAAAGTGGAATGTACTCCATCATCATTTTGGTGTATTTGGGGTCTTTGCTGGTAATGATACCACCTTTAGAAAAACTCAATTTACGCGCCGAGAAATAGATGATGTCAAAGTGGTCGGCAAGCAAATGGTAAATGGCTTTGATGTCCATGTATTTGCAGCGTGCCTCGCGTGTTTTCATAAAGTATACGTTGTCTTGCAACAGCGAAGCATCCAATACGCTCACAATACCGTTGTCGTGGCAAATGTCGGTTACGGCCAACATATTTTCTAACGATACGGGCTGACCACCAATCAAGTTAGTACCGGCTTCTACACGTACAAAGGCAATGTTTTCGGCGCCTTTTTCTTTGATGGTAGCTTTTAGTTTTTTAAGGTCAAAGTCGCCTTTGAATGGATCGTCCGACTGAGGTTTCAGCCCTTTTTCGGCAACCAATTCTTCTACGGTACCACCCATGCGGGTAACGTGTGCTTTGGTGGTGGTAAAGTGGAAGTTCATAAGGGCAGTTTGACCGGGTTTTACCAATGCCGATGCCAAAATGTTTTCGCAGGCACGACCTTGGTGAGCAGGCAATACGTTGTCGGTGCCAAATACTTCTTTGATAGCAGCTTTTACGCGTTTAAAGGTAGCCGAACCTGCGTATGAGTCGTCGGCTTGCATCGAAGCAGCCATTTGCAAATCGCTCATGGCATTTACGCCAGAGTCGGTAAGCATGTCCAAATAGATGTCTTCGTTTTCTAGCAAGAAGGTGTTGTTACCTGCTTGTTGAATTTTTTTTAGACGTTCTTCTACAGGAAGTAGCGATAGCTTTTGTATTACGCGCACTTTGTGCATTTCCAAGGGTACTTGGTTTTCTGATTTATAAAATTTTACTGCCATAATGGTTTATGTTTTAGTTATTTAGTTCTAAACGATGGGGCAAAAGTAAGGCAAAACTCTTATTGAAAGCCTACGCATTTTACGGAAAAAACTACCAATTTTACCTTTTTGTTTATAAAATACCATTTTTACATACCAAAATTACAGAGAAATGCCAAAAAACACCTATTTTTATACCAAATTTACCTACAATTATGGTGCGCAAAATAGAAAACATAGACCAATTTAACCGATTCTTTAACCAACCCTCTTACCATCCGTTGGTAAGCGTGGTGAATTTGGCTGATGCCCATTTGTCGTTGTTTGAACCCACCGACTTTGGCATGTATTGCGTGGTATTGATGGATGCCGAGTTTGGCGAGTTAACGGTGCGCGGCGCCAATATGAGTTATCAATCGGGTACGGTATTTACCCTAAAGCCGGGGCACGTAGTAAGCATGCAACTGGATGCGCGTACCCGCCCCAAAGGGTGGATG
>JAZRBL010000137.1:0-16887 GCA_045635045.1 Candidatus Enterocola sp.
TACTGACACGTATAAAAAATTATCCTCTCAAAAGTTTGGACTACACCTAATGAGTGATATGTATCTTTTAGAGGAACTCATTGCAGAACTATCTGCTAATAAATTAACCAAAACTACCATCTAACGTCACATCCACAAAAGAGAACAATAAAAAACCTGCCACGTTTGTGACAGGTTATGGAGTTATAAACAAATAAACTAGTGCCATATTCAAGTAATTTATACATCTTTTTTGTTAGCTCTATACAAAGCAATTAAAACACATATTATACCGATTACAGAGATCGCTATTACGTATGCAAATAAATAAATTAGTGCCATGTTATGCTCCTTTCTTTTTGTTAGAGTTAGATAATAAAACAAGCATTATTCCTAAAAGTGAGGATAATATTGATGCCAATATTCCCATTGTTAATAAAATTTGATTACTCAGGGTCTCAATTTGCATTACAACTACCAATACAATGCCTCCAAATACTAGTTTTGACATGTCTAGCATGTAATCGCCCGATTTTATCAGGACTAACTCTTTTGTTTTCTTTTTCATACAATTAAAAATTAAAATGGTTTGATGTGGCAAAGGTATAGATTATTAGCGCACCAAACAAGAGCTAGAACAAAAAACCTGCCACGCGTTGGGGCAGACAAAGCGCATTTTAATTACAGCAAATTCTTTAAATCTTCAATATCTGGCAATGCCTGTTTTAACCTATCAGGCATTTCAGCAGAGGTTTTATATGTTGCAACGCCCAATGGCTTATCGTAATCTTGAATTACATACTCCACATACTTTTTATCGGCACTCTTGCATAGTACAATACCGATGGATGGATTTTCGTATGGGCTTGACGAATGTAAAACAGACGTTCAGCAAGAGAATTAGTTTTTCGGACAATAATCATATGATGCGTAAACCCTAATCCTAAAAATGAGTTAATGTCAAAATCCTCTTTTTGAGAAATTTCGCAAGGTATCAATAATTGGGTATTAATTTCGCTAACTGCGGTTAGCGATTTATCATCACCTATTCCGCTAATTGAGATTAGCGATTTTAAATCCTCGCACCAAGTCTCATAAAACTGGCGCATAAATTTAATATTGGCTGCAGAGAAACCACGAAGTCCAGGTAATTCTTTCTGTAATTGCAGGCTTATAGTCTCAATTGCACCTTTGCCCCAGAATCCCTCACGAGAGTTCTTAGAAACATAGCAACCTATACCATAATATAACGATAGTTGCTCCTTGTTAGCTGAAGATGCTGCCCGATATTGACTGCACAATATCGCTTCTTTGATATTTTTGACAGCGTGTGAATAATTAATTAAGTTGTTCATTTGTAGCCTCCTAGGTTTTGAAGTATCATTGGGAACAGAATGTGCAACCTCAGAAGCAGTTTCCACTACAGAAGATCTTTCTTTTGTTTTGTTCGTTTTCATGATTTAGAATTTTAGATGGTTTAATTATATCGCTGCAAATGTAGCGTATTTTTGGATATTTACAAAAAACCTGCCACGTAGCAGATTCTAAAATACAACTTCGGTGTTACCATCGTTCCGCGACGTTACTTCTAACCACCTCAGCAAGCTACAGAAAGACTTATTATTACTTTTTTAAGCAAACGTGTGCATTTTTGCGATTTTTTTTGTATTTTTACGGCAGTTACTTTGTAAATCCTTAAAAATCAATAGTATGAAGTCATTTTTACGCTTCTTTTCTGTTTTATCCGCATCGCCGATAAAACGTCTTATCTTTTTGTTTTTTACCCTTTTTGCCCTAAGCATTCCAACGTGGGGTGCAAATATTACATCTGGCGCTAAAATTTATCTTGACATTTCTGGACATGCCAAAATGCAAGAAAGTGTAAAAGAAGGCAAAAAGTTGCAAATAATGGTAGGACATAGCACTTACTCTATTTGTTATGAAATGAAGCAAGAAGGTACTTGTTCTAACCTATATGTGGTAACCATGCCTAAATGGGACGGATGTACACAAATAGCCTTTATTACTGCGGATGCTGTATGGGGCGGAGAAGGTGATAGTAACGATAAATCTCCACAAAATAGAAGTAAATGGGGGTTAACAAGTTCTGGTTATGTTGGAAGTACATCTATTAGTACCATGAGTTCTACCGCTAAGCATCTTTATAAGACAACAGCAACAGATTCTGAAACAACTGGAACATTGTCGCGAGTAAGTACTTCTTTCACGACAACTTCATACAAGGTAACCACATCCATAACAAGCGGAAATGGCAGTATATCAGTTAAAAACGCTTGCGGAACAGCAATAACATCAGGGTCCTCTGTTACCTATTCAACAATCATTCAAGTTAGCACTGAAGCAGCTGCAGGTTACGAGCTAGAAAGCGTAACCGTAGGTGGCACCACCTATACGGCTGCGCAATTTACACAAGGCATGGAATATACCGTAACGGCAGCTACTACCATATCGGCAACGTTCCAAGCTACAACCTGTAGCACCAAACCCACCATTAAAATAAATGGCACCCCTACCTCAACCACCAATAGCATTACCGTAAATGCTACCGCAACGGCATCGGGCGCTAATTGTTCGCTTACCGACACAGGCATTAAATTATACTCCGACCAAGCTTGTACCCAAGAAGTAAAATCGGTATCGGTACACGCCACATCGGGCACAGCCTTAGACATTACCGCTACTGGCCTTACCCACAACACCCCCTACTATGTTAAAGCTTACGCCAGTACAGGCGCTGGCACTACCTCTACCGAAGCGGTAGAGGTAAAAACCTTACCTCTTTACGCAACATACGAGATTAGAGGTAGTTTTGATGGTAATACTTGGCCTTCTCTTGACGCAAACAAATGTACCGTTTTAGAAGGCAGCACGGAATGCTGCAGCATTACTAAAGAATTGGCTGCTAATACCACTTACGAATATAAATTTGTATTAACCAACAGCAGTGTAACCGAAGATTGGTTTGGCAATGGTGGAACTATGACATCTGGCAATAGTACTGGCTGGACTTTTGGTACCGATAATGAAACGAATTGTAAAATTACCACCACCATAGCAGGTGAATATACCTTTACCATGTGCTATAAAGAGGGTCATGGTTACCAAGTTTCTGTTATCTACCCTACTCCTGTTTGCGACGACACCAACGAATGCATTGTGCCCGGTCAAACCCTTTACTTGCAACCCAATGCAAACTGGAAAGAAGCAAGCGCTCGCTTTGCCGCTTATTTCTTTAACGAATGCGAAAATACGTGGGTAAACATGACCGATGCCGATGGCGACGGTATTTACGCATGCGAAGTACCAGAAGGCAATTGGATGAACCTTATTTTCTGCCGTATGAATCCTGCATCGGCAGAAAACAATTGGAATGAAGGGGTAAAATGGAATCAAACGGCCGACTTAAACGGAAGTTGTGGCTATAACCTATATACATTACCCAACGAAGACGTATGGGATAATTTCAACGACAATTATTGGGGTACTTATATCCAAGAAACCCCTGGCGCTATGATTCTTGCTACAAGAGGCAAAACACAAGTGTGTAGCGATAACAAATCGCGCTTTGCTGCACTTTACGTATACAAAACAGGTGCAGGCGAAACTGGAAACGAAGGATACAAAGCAAAATCATACCAATGGAAATACAGTTCGGACGGTAGCAATTGGAGCAATTACACCCCCGAAACGGCTACCGGATACGGCGTAACAGGCAAGAACAACAACATTCGTACGTACCAAACAGGCTTTTATCGTTGCGATATAACATTGAGCAATGGCACGGATAGCAAAACCTTGCCATCGAACGTTATTGAGGTAACTGCTGCTACCGATTGCGAAGTGGATGTAGCATCTTATTACCTATATCCTACCATATACATCAACACCACTCAAGACTTCCCTACATGCGACCAAGAGTTTAACAGCATGTGCGGCGAAGACATGAAAGCCAAACGTACAGTAGATGTGCGCATTTATCTACAAAACAGCCAGCTTTACTACGACCGCAAAGCACGCATGAATATTAGGGGGTCGTCTAGCTTGAACTTCCCTAAAAAATCGTATGCGTTTGTGGGTGGTAAAGCCGATGCTAAAGACGGTGGCGATGTTAAAACCGATAAGCTTGGCTTCTTTGGCTTGCCTGCACACAAAGATTGGGTGCTGTACGCTGCCTACGCCGATGCTAGTATGATTCGTAACATGCTAGCCATGCAGGCTTACGGAACCATGACGGGCATGTGGAGTTGCCATACCCAATACGTTCAGGTTTACATGGATGGTAAATTCGAAGGTATTTACATCTTTATGGAAAAACCTACCTATGGCAAAGGCCGTGTCATGGTAGACGAAAACAACGGTTACCTGTTTGGATTTGACAAAACATCGGTAGACGACCGTTTTGAAAGTACAGACAATAGCATCGATGCTAAAAAGTGTACCTTTAAAAGTATGTACTCGGGTAGAGATGGTATTATTAGCTATAATACCCAGTTTGACCAACGCTTTGAAATTGAATACCCTGAGCGTGAAAAAGTAGCCTTTGACGACGACGAAAACTTGGTTAACGAACAAGCTTGGACCGACAAGGTGAACAAGCTAAAAGCACGCATCAACGAATTTGAAGAGGCGCTTTCTACTCGCAATTACGACAAGGTTCGTAGCGTTATTGACTACCAAACCTGGGCAGACTGGTTTATTATAAACGAATTCTGCAAAAACTTAGATGGTTTCCGTGCCTCTAACTGGTTTATTATTGAAAATGACGGTGCGCCCATCAAGGCATCGCCCATTTGGGACTTTGAGTTGTCGTTTGGTAACAATGCGCCCAATTCTAACATAGCTGAAAGCACAGGAGGTTGGTTACACGAACAAGATGGTATGCACACCGACGGGTTCCCTATCCCATTCTGGATTAACGGCATTGGTGCTACCAATAACAACACAGGCGATAAGGATGGTACCGGCTGGACCATTAACGCAGACGTTAATTTTGGCGCCTTGCTAAAAGACCCTTGCTTTAAACAAATGGTAAAAGAGCGTTGGGCTATACATACTGCAACAGGAGGCGGTATTCAGCAACTTATTTCGTGGGTATGGAACCAAGATAATTACATCTACCTACAAAATATTCTTGAAAAAGAAGAAGCGCGCTGGCCTGCTGCCCAACGTGGTGTAATGGGTTACGATGCACAAGACACATGGAATACACAATACATTGCCGTACGCGATTGGGTTACCCCTCGTAAAGAAGCCATGGATGCGCTTATAGCGAGTTGGAATTTGGGTTACATGCATGCCATGATTAAAGATTCTGAACCTCAAGATTGGACAACACTAACCCCTGTAAAAGAAGAAGGTGTAGATGTTTATGCCCTAGACGAAGGCAGAGAAAAATTGGTACTAGTAGGCTATACCAAAGCAACAAACGACCCCAATGGCGCTGGACTAGAAAACGACATGCAAGCTGCCGCCATTTGGAAATTCTACCCATCTACCGACGATTTAACCGCTTCTGATTTGGACAATCTTGCTGCCGAAGAATGGCAATTCTTGCACAACAGCGGTAATTACCATTTGCCTGCCCTAAGTCAAAATGAATGCGGTTACTACAAGGTAGAAGGCCCTATTTGTAGCAGCAACCTACAATCTACCTACATGCGCATTAAGGTAACCCCCACTTGCGAACAAAACAATTGCAACACCTATTGGTACAGACTAAAACTTACCGACAAACAAACAGGAACGGTATTCTATTCGTCGGTTGTTAAGGGTATGGATGGTACTGCCGAAGGCACGCTTTCTATACCTTGCTACGGCGAATTTGATTACGTAGCGCAATGCAAACACGGTGCTACCTACTGGAGCGATATAGAAAACACCAACGGAATATTGACCGCTGCTGCCTTTAGAGGGGTTACTACCCTAAAAGTACAGTTTGCAAATTGCAAAGCTACTACCGAAGCTACCAACCTAATAGTAAAATTTGAGGCGCAAACAGAAGGTGTTACGCCTTACTACCAAGTAGGCTTCTACTACGGTGGCGAACTGATAACTGGTTGTACATCGCTGAATGGCGAAACGGGCATTACCCTTAAAGAAAGCGCATCGTTCGAAAACTTGCATTTACCAACAGGCGCTACCTACGCCATTTACAAAAGAGACAATGTTAAAAGCTACGATGCCCTATACAGCTGCATTGTATACCAAAATTACATTCCTAGCGAGTTTACCAACTTACCAGTTAACCAGTCGGTTACCGCTACCCTAACGGTAGATGCCGATGGCAAGACTACGGTAACCTTTAGCACCGAAGAAAAAGAACCCAAGTACTGGGTATCGACCGTATTTGCAGGTCAAGAAGGTTTTAATGGTGGTAAAAAAGATGAACAAGTTGAGTCGGACAACACTGACAACAATACCATGTTGGTGGTAGATTGCACAGGCCAACAAGCAGGTGCTACCGGCAACTTCTACTTGTATAAATACATGGTATGCAACGATAAGTGGGGCGCTGAAAACGATGCAAATGCAACGCAAGACTTTGCTAACTCTGGCGTAAAAGATGGCAATAACAACAACGCAGAGGTGGCTACGCATGCAGATGGCTATAAGTTCCACAAAGGTCAAAACAGCGTGTGGGTAAGATGGTTGTACAACCAAAATCAAGGCCAATTACACGTACACTATGTGCGCGATATGCACCTAGAAGTAAAAGATGCAGCAGGCAATACCGAGCGCATTGCACCTACCACATCGAGCGAAGCAGCAGGCACAATGACCTTCCATGTAGACGATTTAACCAATGTAGCTAGCTATCGTATTGTTGCCAAACCTCCTCATACAACCGATAGTTACGACCAATTCCCCTACGGTGCCGAATACCAAACCATTGCTACCAACTTAGGCAGTGCTACCTTTACCTACAATTATGCGCAAAACTGCATGACGATAGATTATACCGATATCACTACCCTAGAAATTCCTTGCGATAACAACGGTATTAGCATTAATAAAGATGGCCGTGTAGAAGTAATTGTAAACAACACTGGTACACTAGACGTGCTAGAGGGTGCATACACAGTAGTAGTAAACAACCACACAACCAAGCTTACCATGCGCGGCAGTGTTGAAAAAACCTTTGTAGGCAAAGCCTTGGCCGTTGGCGAGAGCGAAACCTTTACATCGACCGAAATTATTAGCGGCAACTATTACCTACAAGCTTCGCTTTATTTGGGCACAAAATTGCTGGCAACGTGCTCGCTACGCGATTTAAATTGCGACTACACGGTGATCGATACCGTTCGATATACGGTAAATGCTAACTTGGGCATTGAATACGAAGACCCCTGCCAACTTACCTTTGGTTCGCTAGAGAATGCCATTAAGCACTTAAAGAGCACACCTAAGTTTATAAAAGGTGGTAGCTTGGTTTACCCCGTTGTAATGGAAGTGGCTTATAGCAAAACCACCTACAAAGGTACTCGCGTAGCAGGCGTATCGGGCGGTGGCGATCAAAGTCAAAACTCAATGGCCATTATCATTGACAACATCAACCAAATGGATGCCACCCATCCATTGATTATTCGCACCAACAACAAAGACACCCAACCTTGGGTACAACACGTTATTATTCGTAACTCGCGCAACGTTACCTTGGATGGTCTGTTCTTGGTATCGGACGTAACAGGTACCTTAAAAGACAACGCTCTTGAATTTGACATCAACGTATCTGACTGGGATATTATTCCTACTGGAGATGTAAAAGACGCCAACATTGTGGTAAAAAACAGCACCATTGGTTCGAGCGGCTTTACAGGCTTGCACGCTTCGGGTTACGATGGTATTACCTTTATTAATAACAACTTTGAAGCGGTATTTGACGGATCGGATGCTAACTCGGTTACCTGGGGTGCATCGGCCAAGTTTATTCGCTGTAAAAATATTCAGTTCTTGCGCAACAACTTCCGTGGCGACCACGCTACCCTAGTTTGGTTGCAAGAATGTACCGACGCACTATTTATGAACAACGTGTTCTGGAATACCAATAAATACCAAGGCCGTTGTGCTGCCATTCGTTTGATTAGCCAATTTGGCTTCCCTGTTAACAACATGGCCTTCTATTACAACACCTTGTACCTAGCCGATAGCGAAATCAACTCGTACAAATACGACTTCTTGCACTTTGGCCAACAACACGAAAGTGTAGGTAGTTACCCCGATAGCTATACCAACATTGAGTTTATGTACAACAATGCCTATAGCTACGACACCGATATTCCAGGACGTAACACCGATGCAGAAGCCTTCTATGGTATTGACATAGACAACAGATTCCCCAACTTCTGTAAAAACAACTTCTGGAGTGAATACGACCAAATTCTTTGGGAAACAAAATATTCAAATTCGTCCAATTGGCATTCTAGATTTAGCTTTGGATGCAACCAAGATATGATTAACGTTAAAGACCAATTGTGCGGAACCACCGCTACTGGTCCTGCTTCGCTAATTGTACGCGGAAGTGACTTGAACATTGGTGATCGTCCAAGTAGCGATATTGCAAATGCATTGGGAGCAAGCAAAGGACACGATCACGACCGTTACAATTCAGAACGTCCTGCAGAAGGCAAGGAATGGACACTAGGTGCTTACCAAATGGGCAAAGAAAAAGAAACACAAACCATTATTTGGCAAGGTGCAGTAAGCTCTGACTGGGACGACCGCAACAACTGGATTGACAAAGAGACCGGCATGCGATTGAACTGTTTGAACACATTATCGACCGATTTGATTGCCATTATTCCTGCCGAATTCTCTCACCAATATCCTACCCCAGCCGAAGGTATCCGTAACTGGCCAAAAATACCCGAAAACTTTACCGAAGGTCGTACCAACATGGCATACGACGAACACGTATCGGCTGGTTTAGGTATAGTAGACGAAGGTAAAATTACCCAATACGTAAACAGCATTATTATGGAATTTGGTGCAGGCATAGAGGGCGTAGAAAACTTGGTAGAAAATGCTGGTAGCAATGAAGAAATTCGTCGCTACAACCAAGTAACTTACAACTTTGATGTAGAACGCAGCAAATGGTATTTGGTAGGTACGGTGGTAAAAGTAGCAGATGACAAAGCCGAAGGCGGTTATCGTGACGTTATTTCGGACGATTATTACATTGACTACCACGAACCACACGTTTACATGCACCAATCGCTTATCGATCCAACAACTAGAAAAGCCAACTGGCAAGCATCGTTCCCCGATTTGGATGTATTGGTTCCTGCCGACAAAGTATTTGCCATTCAAATTCCTGACCAATATGGTCCTAACAAACTAACGGCAAATCGTTACTACCGCAAAGACCCAGACCAAAGCAAAAGACTATTGGGCGACAAACCATGGAACTATAGCTTTACCGGTCGTTTTGTAAACGAAAGCGCATTGCCTGTATACAGCGGTTTAACCGCAGGTACTCCTGTGCTACTAAACAATACTTACCCCATGAACATCGATGCTAGGGTAATTGAAGAGAAAGGCTTGGGTAGCGTATTGCTATACGACTACGAAATGGGGTCGTTCGAAAACATTACTGGCGATGGACTCATTAAACCACAACACGGTTTTGTAATTGAACCTACTGGTAGTTCGCTTGCCTTTACTCCCGATATGTTGGTGGGTGGCGATACCAAAACCCGTTCGGTGGCTCAAGAAAAACCGCTGTACATATTGAAACTAAACAAAGCTAACGCTACCAGCGGTGCGGCTAGTACCATTCACTTGGTATACGACGAGGCTGCCGATGGTTTGAAACCTGCTGCATTGGATACCCGCAAGGTATACTCCAACAACAGCACTACCCCCGACTTGTACATGCTAATGTACGACGATACCTACCAACGCTTGCACGTGGGCAGCACCACCCAAACCATTGCATTGGGTATATCGCTACAAGAAAGCATGCCGGTAAGCTTTGAAAAAGTAAGCAGCAACGGCTTTAGCCAAATGACCTTGGTAGATACCCAAACCGGCAAAGAGTACAACCTACTTGGTGGCGATAAGATTGTGATTGAAACCTTGCCAGCTGGCGTTACCGAAGGAAGATTCTTCCTTAACCTATTGGCCGATAACGATTATGTAGTAGACGAAGACGAGGTAACTACCCCAGTAGAAGACGTGACCGATGCACCAAGCATTCAACTTTACGTACAAGACGGTAGCACCATTAGCATCACCACCACCAAGGGCGAGCTAGAAACCGTTTACGTAAGCGACATTACCGGCCGCGTTCAAACCTACAACGTACACGGAGCGCACGTTAAGATAAGGCCACCGGTGGCAAATGGTGTGTACACCGTTAGGGTAGTGGGAACTGAAACATCGCGCATTGAAAAAGTAATTTTAAACAAATAAGGCCATGAAAAAGATAGTATTTATTGTATGTTTGTTGACCTTAGTTGTTAACGCTTGGGCAGTTAAATTACCTACCGATCCTTACTACCGATTTGGCGAGGTTACAGAAGCTAAAGGAGCCGTATTAGCATCGGGGGTACAATTTAGTAATAACTCTACCATGGGTACAATTACGTACGAAAGTTGCTACTATCCCAATGGCGAGGACGGAGTTTGTACTACCTGCTGCACCAATCTTTTTGATTGCGATTTGCTACCCGACAACGACGATACGCTCATTGACGAATGCGAAACCAACTACGGCAAGTGCATGGACTACTGCATGGGAACATCGCTTCCCGTAGACGCATCGCTCCTTTGCCTACTAGCCATGGTGGTGGCGTACGCTTCTCTCACACTCTACCGTAGGAAGTTAGAAGTGCGGAGCGAGTAGTTAGGATATTTCTTATTTATTTTATAACTTTGCGTTGTTCAACGCAAAGTTATAAAATGATAACCACCTTATACAACGCTTTTTTGGCGTGCAACGGAGTTTGCACCGATAGCCGTGCCTGCCAAGCAGGCAATTTGTTTGTATGCCTAAAGGGCGATAATTTTGACGGCAACCAATTTGCCGAAAAGGCCCTAGAAATGGGCGCTAAATACGTGCTTACCTCGCGTAAAGACCTCACCGAATCACCCTATATCTACGTAGAAGATACCCTGCTAGCACTTCAGCAACTAGCTGCGCACCACCGCCAAGTGTTGGGCACCCCCATTGTGGGCATTACCGGCACCAACGGCAAAACCACTACCAAAGAATTGGTATCGGCTGTACTAAGCAAAAAATACAACGTACTGTATACCTTGGGCAACTTTAATAACCACATTGGTGTGCCCCTTACCCTACTTCGCCTTACCCCAGAGCACAACATGGCCGTGGTAGAAATGGGCGCCAACCACCCTGGCGAAATTGCCCTTTTGGCCGATATTGTACTGCCCGATGTAGGGCTTATTACCAATGTAGGCAAGGCGCACTTGGCTGGATTTGGTAGTTTTGAGGGGGTTCAGCAAACCAAGGCAGAGTTGTACCGCAACTTGCAAAGCCGTGGGAAAATGGTGTTTATAGACGATGACAATCCGCACCTTAAAGAAATGCTTGCTAACATAGAAAATGACGAATCGGTGAATCGACTAATCGGCGAATCGACCCTTCGACAAGATCAGGGACCGGAAACCGAATCGGCTAAACGACTAAACAATAGGACCGAATTATACGGCAGCAACCCTACCCTGCCCGTTAACGGCAAGGTGATAAGCTGCACGCCCTTTGTAAACATCAGCCTTAACATCGATGGCCAGAATTATACCGTAAACAGCCAATTAATTGGTAGTTACAACTTGAGCAACATGCTATCGGCTGCCTGCGTGGGCCATTATTTTGGTGTAGAACCTGCCCAAATTGCCGAGGCACTGAGCGAGTATACCCCCAAAAACAACCGCTCGCAACTGACCAAAACCGAAAAAAACACCTTAATTATAGATGCCTATAACGCCAACCCCACCAGTATGGAAGCGGCCTTGCGCAACTTTGCCCTGATTCAGACCGATGGCAAAGCCGTTATATTGGGCGATATGTTTGAACTAGGCGACGACAGCGCTACCGAACACCAAAAGGTGGTAGACTTGTTAACGCAACTGGGTATAACCGAAGCATACCTGTTGGGCGAAAACTTTAGCCGCACCACGGGCGTGGGCATGCGCTTTGCATCGACTCCAGCCTTCAAAACTTGGCTAAGTGACAACCCGCTCGTAGGCAAAACCTTGCTCATCAAAGGGTCCAACTCAATGAAGCTTACTACGCTGGTAGAGGAGCTGTGATTTTGATTGACGAAGCGAATAAAGTCGAAAGTCGAAGGTCAAAAGTCGAAAGTCAGGGCTCAGGGACCAATCAAGAGAAGTCGCCTTAACGACTAAACAACTAAACAACATGAACAGAAGACAAACCAAAACCGTACAAATTGGCAGTGTGCAAATGGGTGGAAGTAACCCCATTCGCGTACAATCCATGTTAAATACTTTCACCACCGATACCGATGCCTGCGTGGCACAAGCCATTGAGGTAATTGAGGCTGGTGGCGAGTTGGTACGCCTTACCACACAGGGCGTAAAAGAGGCCGCTAACATGGCCAACATCAAGGCTGCTTTGCGCGCCAAAGGATTCAACACGCCCTTGGTGGCCGATGTGCATTTTAACCCCAACGTGGCCAACGAGGCGGCACTTCACATAGAAAAGGTGCGCATTAACCCCGGTAATTACGCCGCTACCTACGACGAAATTAGAGCCAAATTTATTCCGTTTTTGGCCCTTTGCAAAGAACATGGAACGGCCATTCGTATTGGGGTGAACCACGGTTCGTTGGGCGCTCGCATGCTAGACAAATACGGCGATACCCCCGAGGGCATGACCGAAAGTTGCCTGGAATTTTTGCGCATTTGCCAAGAACAAGACTTTAACAACGTGGTAATTTCGGTAAAAGCATCGAACACCCGCGTCATGATTCATACCGTTAGGCAAATGGTGCGTCGCATGGATGCCGAAGGGCTGAACTTTCCCATTCACTTGGGCGTTACCGAGGCGGGCGAGGGCGAAGATGGCCGCATCAAATCGGCCGTAGGTATTGGTACCCTACTATTAGAAGGTATTGGCGACACCATTCGTGTATCGCTTAGCGAAGACCCTGCCAACGAAATTCCGGTGGCCAAACAGTTGGTAGCATTGGCAGATAAAGCGATGGTGTCTAAATCGGGCACGTCGACAAGCTCAGTGCCCGATGCAAGCGAAAAACTCAACTGGTTCAACGGCGAAACCTACACCCGTCGCCAAAGCATAGCCGTGGGCGAAATAGGAGGTGGCGCATTGCCCGTGGTATGGTCAGCCGGCAAAGAGGTACCTCAAGGCGTTACCCTTATGGTATTAGACCAAGCCAACCCCTTGGAGCAAGGCAGGTTCCTGTTTGACCAAATGCACCAAGAGGGCAACCAACAACCTGTTATTATCTACCGTAAATATACCCATCTGTCGATGGACGAATTGCAACTAACGGCAGCTGCCGAGTTGGGCAATTTCTTTATCGATGGCCTAGCTGATGGCATTTGCATCGATGCTCCGGGCATCGACCCTGCTGCACTAGAAGCCTTAGGTTATAGTATTTTACAAGCGGCACGCGCGCGCATGAGCAAAACCGAATACATTTCTTGCCCCAGCTGCGGCCGTACGCTGTTTGATATTCAAAGCGCCATTGCCCGCATCAAAGCCAAAACATCGCACCTTAGTACCTTAAAAATTGGCATCATGGGTTGCATTGTAAATGGCCCTGGCGAAATGGCCGATGCCGATTACGGCTACGTAGGCGCTGGTCGTGGCAAAATTAGCCTTTACAAAGGACAAACCTGCATTGAAAAAAACATTCCCGAAGACGAAGCCGTAGATCGCCTTATCGATCTTATCAAAGCGAATGGGGATTGGGTAGAACCTTGATCGCTGCGCGATTGTCGCTTTTATTACTTTTGCACCACTGCTGAAAATAAAACGAAAGGTAGCCCCCACTGCCTAAGTAAAGAAAGGAAAATGTGAGAAACTGGGTAGAACCCCAACTACCCAAACATATTTTATAGTTTAACTTAATTCTTAATTCAATGAAAAAAGAAAATCTAATCATTGGAAACAGCGTTTCCAAAAATCTACCAGATGGTATCGTTATTAACGAAAACGACTACAAAAAGTTATTTCATCAAACAGTTGAAATAATTGAACGTTCACGTGTACAAGTTGCCAAGCAAATAAACTCCACACGTACATCTACCTATTGGGAAATAGGAAAACTACTTACTGAATTAAAAATAGACAGCAAACATGGCGATGGAATTGTTAATAGGCTCTCTGTAGATTTAAAGAAGATTTATCCTAATATGGGACTATCTCCAAGAAATTTGTGGAATATGAAACGATTTTATCTGCTTTATTATCAGGGAAATACAAAACTGCAACAGGCTGTTGCAGTTTTGCCTTGGGGACATAATCTTGTACTAATGAACAACAATATTTCTTCAGAGAGTATAATTTTTTATTCAAATGAAGTATGTTCTAAAGGATGGTCAAGAGATATGCTTCTTCATGCCATAAAAGCAGAATACCATCTTTCTGTAGAACACATCGATAAATCTAATAACTTTTCACAGACACTATCTCCACAAAATGCAGAATACGCAAATGAAGTATTTCGCAGTACCTATAATATTGGTTTTATCGATGCAACTGAACCTCTTAAAGAACTAGATTTAGAAAAACGGCTCGTTAACAAAATTACGTCTTTCATAATGGAACTGGGTCGAGGCTTTAGTTTTATCGGGAATCAATATACATTGTCATACAATAATAAAGAATATAGAGTTGACTTATTGTTTTATAATCGTCAACTAGAGTCTATGGTTGCTATAGAACTAAAAATAGGAGAATTTAAACCTGAATATGTTGGTAAAATGAACTTTTACTTATCACTATTGGATAAACTAGAAAGATTACCACACGAAAAACCTTCTATTGGCATTATTTTATGCGCCAGCAAAGAACACCTTGAGGTGGAAATGGCTCTACAAGATGTAAACAAACCAATTTCCGTTGCTGAATACAAATATTTATTCCCTAAAGATAAGTTACAAAACATATTAATAGACGAATTAAAGAAATAGGTTTTCTGGTTGCGCTCGGTAAAGATTAAGCAAACTTATCTTGGGCGTCGCTTGCCTAAAAATTGTTGAAAACTTTTTTGCATTTCAAATATTTGTTTTATCTTTGCAGTCCGATTATTATTCTCTTTAGTGTAAGTGTTTGAAAATGAGCCAAAAACGTCTTTTTTAGCCTTTAGACGCGGCGCATTTGAGACACAATGTTAAACGAATAACAAAAATTAATTGTGGATACTTTAAGTTTTAAAACCATTTCTGCCAACAAGGCAACTGTAACCAAAGAATGGGTTGTTGTTGATGCAACAGACCAAATTTTGGGTCGTTTTTGCTCAAAAGTAGCAAAATTGGCAAGAGGAAAGTACAAACCAAACTTTACTCCTCACGTAGATTGCGGTGACAATGTAATCATTATCAACGCTGACAAAATTAAAATGACCGGCGACAAATGGACTGCTCGCGAGTACTTAAGCTACACTGGTTATCCTGGTGGTCAACGCGTAATGACTCCTGCTCGTTTGCAAGCTAAAGGTTCTGAACGTTTGTTCAAAAAAGTGTTGAAAGGCATGTTGCCTAAAAACCGCCTTGGTGCTAAAATCTTGAGCAACGTTTACGTATTTGACGGTGCAGAACACGATAAAGCAGCTCAAAATCCTAAATCTATTGATATCAACGCTCTTAAATAACGGATATGGAAGTAACAAATGCAATTGGTAGAAGAAAAGCAGCTATTGCTCGCGTTTATGTAACCCCAGGAAAGGGTACTATTACCATCAACAAAAGAGATTTGGCGGTTTATTTCCCAACCGGTATTCTTCAATACATTGTTAAACAACCTCTAATGAAATTGGGTGTTGCTGAACAATACGATATTAAAGTAAACTTGTGCGGTGGTGGCTACAAAGGCCAAGCTGAAGCTTTGCGTTTGGCTATTGCACGTGCGTTGGTTAAAATCAACCCAGAAGACAAACCTGCTTTGAAAGCAGAAGGCTTTATGACCCGCGACCCACGCGAAGTGGAACGCAAAAAACCAGGTCGTCCAAAAGCACGCAAAAGATTCCAATTCAGCAAACGTTAATCTCTGTTTGCATTATATATTATTGGAAGCTGTTTAGTATCTAAATCTGTCGGATTCGAAAGACTACCGACAGGTTGATTAACAAAAAGAATGTAAACAATTTATTATTATGGCTAGAACTAATTTTCAAGAATTATTAGAAGCAGGTGTTCACTTTGGACACATGACCCGCAAATGGAACCCTGCTATGGCTCCTTACATTTTCATGGAGCACAATGGTATCCACATCATTGACCTTAACAAAACTGTTATTAAGTTAGACGAAGCTGCTGACGCTCTTGGCGCATTGGCTAAACAAGGTAAAAAAATCTTGTTTGTTGCTACCAAAAAACAAGCTAAAGACATCATCGCAGAAAAAGCTACCTCTGTAAACATGCCATACGTTACCGAACGTTGGGCTGGTGGTATGCTAACTAACTTCCCTACCATCCGTAAAGCGGTTAAAAAAATGTCGAGCATCGACAAAATGGCTAACGATGGTACTTTCGAAAACTTGTCGAAACGCGAAAAATTGCAAATTTCTCGTCAACGCGAAAAACTACAAAAAAACTTGGGTAGCATTGCTGACCTAACCCGTTTGCCAGCTGCTTTGTTTGTAGTAGACGTAATGAAAGAACACATTGCAGTAAAAGAAGCTAGCCGTTTGGGTATTCCTGTGTTTGCTATGGTTGATA
>JAZRBL010000138.1:0-4305 GCA_045635045.1 Candidatus Enterocola sp.
GGCACCTTCTAGCAAGGTTTGGTATAATTTCATAACCACCGCTTCGATGGCAATTAAGTGGGTAGAATCGGCATATTCTGGGATGGCTTTAAAAATATGCGCCAATTGTACCTCGCCTTTGGATGGACGACGGTTGTGCAACTTGATGATGTGGTAACCAAATGAGGTGCGAATAGGTTGGCTAATTTCGCCTACTTTTAGGTTGTAGGCAGCTCTTTCGAATGGATAAACAAACTGACCACCTGTTGTATAACCTAAATACCCTTTGTTCTCTACCACCGATGGGTCTTCCGATACCTCGGCTGCTACTTTGGCAAAATCTTCTCTTTTAAGGCGTTTGCGTGCTTTTTTAGCTTTTTCGAGGGCAAGAGGTTCTTCGTTTGGAAAGTCGATGCGAAATAAAATATGACTTACCTCGATGTCTTCCAATAGATGTTGGTATGCTTCCTGTACTAGCTCGTTACGTTTTACGCTATCGGTTAAATAAGGACCTATTAGTTGTTGGCGATAGCCTTGTAGCTCGTTTTTGAAGGCAGATACGGTATCGTATTGCAGGGTGTATGCTTCTTCAACTTTTAGTTTAAAGTTGACAAACATCTTCATGTAATCGGCGCGCGATAATTCTTGAACTTGGTTTTGGTTGTTCTTTTGGTAATAGTACTCAAATTCGTCTACCGAAATGGGCTTGTTATTTATGGTAACAAGGGTTTGAGCTACAGCCCAAGCTGTAGTCAAACCCATGCAAAGTATCAGGAATGCTCTTTTCATTATTCTCCTCTTGAATAGTTGGGGGCTTCTTGCGTAATGGTTACGTCGTGTGGGTGGTTTTCTTTTACACCAGCCGCAGTAATACGGGTAAATTTAGCGTTGTGTAATTCTTGGATAGTGCGAGCACCGCAGTATCCCATACCCGAACGTAAACCACCTAACAATTGATAAATTACTTCGTAAAGAGTGCCTTTGTAAGGTACGCGAGCGGCGATGCCTTCTGGAACCAATTTTTTAACGTCATCTTCGGCGTCTTGGAAGTAACGGTCTTTTGAACCTTTTTGCATAGCTTCTAGCGAACCCATGCCACGGTAGGCTTTGAATTTACGGCCGTTGTAAATGATGGTTGCACCAGGAGATTCTTCTACGCCTGCCAAAAGCGAACCTGCCATGATACAGCTAGCACCGGCTGCCAATGCTTTTACAATGTCGCCAGAATAGCGAATACCACCGTCGGCAATGATAGGTACACCCGTGCCTTCTAGGGCTTTTGCTACGTCGTAGATAGCAGAAAGTTGAGGTACACCTACACCTGCAATAACACGAGTAGTACAAATAGAACCAGGTCCAATACCTACTTTAACGGCGTCTGCACCAGCTTCTACCAAGGCTTTTGCAGCAGCACCTGTAGCAATATTACCTACTACGATGTCAATTTGTGGGAATTTGGCTTTTGCCATTTTTAGGGTATCGATAACTCCTTTAGAGTGACCGTGTGCGGTATCAATAATGATGGCGTCAACACCTGCGTCTACCAATGCAGTAATGCGTTGTACGGTGTCCCCTGTAACACCAACACCTGCAGCTACGCGCAAGCGACCTTTGGCATCTTTGCATGCCATGGGTTTGTCTTTGGCTTTGGTAATGTCTTTGTAGGTAACCAAACCAATAAGTTTGCCTTCTTTGTCAACTACAGGAAGCTTTTCAATTTTGTTCTCTTGTAGAATTTGAGCAGCAGCTTCTAGGTCTGTTGATTGTTGGGTGGTTACCAAGTTTTCTTTGGTCATCACCTCGTCAATTAATTTTTTGGTATTGCGTTCAAAGCGCAAGTCGCGGTTAGTAACGATACCTACCAAGTAGTTGTTTTCGTCTACTACAGGGATGCCGCCGATGTGGTATTCTTTCATTAATGCCAATGCGTCAGCAACGGTTTTGCCTTGGCGAATGGTTACGGGATCGTAAATCATACCATTTTCGGCGCGTTTAACGGCGTATACTTGACGAGCTTGTTCTTCGATGCTCATGTTTTTGTGGATAACACCTATACCTCCCTCACGAGCAATGGCAATAGCCAATTTGGCTTCGGTAACTGTATCCATAGCTGCCGAAACAATGGGTGTTTTTAACTCGATGTTGCGCGAAAAACGAGTGGTTAGCACAACATCACGTGGAATAACTTCAGAATAAGCTGGAATAAGTAGGACATCGTCGAAAGTAAGACCGTCCATTACAATTTTGTCTGCAATAAATGACATAGTGGTAGACTTTTATAGAAAATTTATTGCATGCAAAATTAAAGAAAAACGCGGTATTTTCCTATAGTTTTGCGTTAAAATTTGTAAGGTAAGGCCTATTTTCTGTAAAAAATGGGGCTTACCATTCGTGTTTCATGCCGTCGTATGACAAAAGTGTGTTTTCAAATACGCTTTTTGCTTCTTGTAGTAGATGGTCGAGTGTAGCATATCGTGCCGAATAATGTCCAATAATGAGTTGCTTTACTTGTGCTAGTTGGGCAATGGTGGCCGCTTGTTTGGCGGTAGAGTGAAGGGTCTCTTTGGTACGGAAAGCTTCTGCCTCGCCAAAAGTAGATTCGTGGAATAGTACGTCTGCTCCTTCGATGATGGGGATAATGCGCTCGGTATAGGCCGTGTCGGAGCAATAGGCGTAGCTTTTGGGTGGGGTGGGTGGTGTGACAAAGCGACTATTGGGCACAATTTTGCCGTCTGCTGTGGTAAAATCGGCTCCTTCTTTGAGGTGTTTTATGTCTTCAATGCCTACGTTGTAAAAATCCAACAGCTCGCGATTAAGATGAGGTTGACCTTCTTTTTCTTTGAATAAAAAACCGCATGTTGGCATGCTGTGTACCAATGGAATTGTACTTACGCTTAGGCTTCGATCTTCGTAAATAACGGTGTTTTTAAGGGGGTTAAATCCTTCAAAATGAACCTGAAAGGGTAGGTCTTTGCAAAAATAGTTTAATTGAGCTTGCAAAACGGGGTGTAAGTCGGGGTGGGCATGCACGTAAATATCGCCTGTGTGATGTAACATACCCAAGGTAGAGATGACCGAGATAAGGCCAAAGCAATGGTCGCCGTGCAAGTGCGAGATGAACCAATGGTTCATTCGATTGGTTTTTACATTGTACCGACGTAGCTGAAACTGGGTGCCATCAGCACAATCAATTAAAAAACTTTTTTCGTGCGTATGCAGTACTTGTGCGCTAGAGAATCGACCAAACGAAGGGATGGCCGAACCGGTTCCTAATATGGTTAAGTTAAAGTTCATGTTTCGACAAGAATAGGCATTGGTCTTTATAGGTAATTTCTTGTTTATCAAGCAATAACCGTATGGTTTCTACGGTTTCTACTTGTTTGTGGCTCATTTGTTCAATAAGCTCGTTGATGCTACAGGGTTGTTGCGATAGAATGCTTTTAATTTCGGCGGCAATGTCGGTGGGTTTGGTCTTGTTTTTGAGGCAATGATCGCATTGGCAACATGCTTTTGAATTGTCTTCGCCAAAATAGGATAGCAAGTACTGGCTTCGGCAATGATTCGTATCGGTTGCGTACCCAATCATGGACGATATGCGTTCTTCGAATCGGCGTTTGCGGTTATCGTACACCTCGGCAGTTATATAAAGTTGATGGGTTTCAACGCGTTGTCGGGTGTAAATAACGCAAGGTGTTTTTTGGTGAGGAACGTATTTAATGATGTGCTCATGGCTCAGCTCAATGAGTCCTTGTAGTACTTCTTGATGCGTGATGCCGGCGTGGTTGGCAATGGTTTCTTCGTCGACGGGTACCAACTCGGCAAACACCCCGGTGTACGATCGCAAAATGGCATTCATTACCTTTTCGGCCAATGGATGTAAACGCAAATCGTACAATTGATGGCGTGGACAGGTAAACTGCACGCGGGTTTTAAATTCTAGTTCGTCGTGGTATTCGATGTATCCTGCTAGCTCCAATATTTTGAGTGCATGATGGGTTTGCTGAAGGGGTAGCTTGAAATTTTTGCAAAAAAGGCCTAGGTTGAAATTAAAAATGCTGCCCATGCAACTGCCAATGCCCACTTGTAAAAAGTAGGCCAGTTTTTCGTATACCTGGGCAATAAAGTCTTTTTCGGGAAAACTTTCTTTGATACGTTTTTTAGCTTGCGTTAGGTCGCTGTTGTTGTAAATGAGTACGCAGTAGGCCTTTTTTTCGTCACGTCCTGCACGCCCTGCTTCCTGAAAGTAAGCTTCGATGCTATCGGGCATATCCATGTGCACAACGGTGCGTACATCTGCTTTGTCAATGCCCATGCCAAAGGCATTGG
>JAZRBL010000139.1:0-4316 GCA_045635045.1 Candidatus Enterocola sp.
AAAATATTGCATTATATTTGCACTCGGAAAGGTTCTGCACGACCAGCTCCCTTTGAATCCCCCAGGGCTTGACCGCAGCAAGGGTAATTAGGTTGAGCGGTGCGATGCAGATCGCCTTTCCTTTTTTTGTTAAAACCTTAAACTGATTATACAATGGCTAAACCAATTTCAACCGCCGCAGAACACAACGTAATTGCAGCTGGAACCATTATTAAAGGCGATATCACCACCGATGGCGATTTTCGTATTGATGGCAAAATAGACGGCACCATTACTTCAAAAGGTCGCATCATTGTGGGCAATACAGGTAGCATTATAGGCACTGTTAAAGCCTCTAACTTGGATGTAATGGGTTATATAGAAGGCACCATTGTTGTCAGTGAAATTTTAGCACTAAAATCGACTGCAAAAATTAAAGGTGACATCAACACCAGCATCTTGGATATTGAACAACGTGCCGAGTTCAACGGTACTTGTACCATGGGAAAAGAAGCTGCTCCTCAACCCACTTCTAAAGATCAGAAAAAATAGTACGCATTGGCTTATTATCGGATACGCACGGCTATTGGGACAACCGATATGCCGATTTCTTTGCGTCTTGTGATGAGATATGGCATGCTGGCGATATAGGAGACATTGAAATTTACAATCGACTGCAAGCACTAAAGCCCATTAGAGCCGTTGTAGGCAATATTGACGGCTATCCTCTGCGACAAATGCTTCCTCTTGTAAACGTATTTGAAGTAGAAAAAGTACGTGTTTTACTAACGCATATTGGTGGCTATCCAGGCAAATACGCACCCGGCATTTTACCTCAATTAAACACCAATAGCACTACCCTTTTTATTTCGGGACATTCGCATATTTTAAAGGTTATGTTCGACCCCAAGTTGCAGCTGTTGCACATCAATCCAGGGGCTGCTGGTCGACAAGGTTTTCACAAAGCACGCACGTTGGTACGCTTTGTTATTGACCAAGATAAAATAAAGGAGTTAGAAATTAAAGAAATTCCGCTTAACGAATAAGGTTGATATCGCCTCGATATACATACTTCATGGGTTTTCCTTCTTCGTCATTATCGGCACCTACGGCCTCTATAACGTAGAAATAAGCACCTTCTGCAGCAGGTACTCCCCCTATGGTACCGTCCCAACCTTTAGCTGGATCGTTCCAAGCGTATACCAAGCGTCCCCACACGTTATACACCTTAGCATCAAAAGAAATCAAGGACTTATACGACACCCTAAACTCATCGTTTCTGCCATCGCCGTTGGGGGTAAATACATTGGGAACTTCTAACAACGAGTTCACAATTTCTATGGTATAAACCGCTTCGCTCAAACAATTTTGGGCAGGCAAATCGGAAGGCGAACTGTTGGTGGTTTGCAGGCGCAAATAGTAAGTACCGTGTTTTTCGAACGTATACCTAAAATCTTGTTCCGAAGAGCGTATCTGACAGGTATTGAACTCTTTATCGGTAGATAAACACCATTGATAGAAGAAAGCTGCAGGGCTTGCATGGTTTAAAATTTCAATGTTCAGCGGAGCCGATCCACTTAGTTTTTTATCGGTCGATGTATCGCGATCGCCTTCGTTGGTAGCCTCTTCGCGGATGCGCACCGATGCTTCTAAATTAGTTTCTACCGCATACACTTCTACCGGTTCGCTTTCGATGCTTTGCATTTGATCAAACGCAATGGCAAATTGGTCTCCTTCAATTAGATAAGTAGTTACATCCAAAGGAGCTGGAACCGTAATATCTACCGCCAATGGAATGCTGTCGGTTACCGTTTTTATGACATAATTACCATCGGCATAATACATCGAATCGTAGGTTAAACGAATCATGCGTTCTACCTCAAAAGGAACCTTGTTGTGCATCAAGGTATCGTACTGCATAGGCATAGCACGGTATTTTAATTCAAGTTGATAAGCACTACACCTATCTTCTAAGGTATCGTGTACACCAATCGTATCTAAAGCCAAGGACAAGCTATCGTATTGAAACACCCATATCCATTTATCGGGCATACTATCGGCCACCAAATGATACCCTACCGACGGAGCATCTAACAAGGCAATTTCTGTGGTTAGTACTGCACTATCTGCTTTTATAAGTGTTTGATTATCTGCACCTAGCAAATAACTATACCAACTATAAGTACGGGTTACAGTATCTTGAAAACTTAACTTTGCTTGCGCCGCATCGTCTACAACAAAAACACTGTCGATGTTGTTTTGTGCAACCCCTACCACCGCGGCATCGGTTATAGCAATTTGAGCAAAATTAACTGCCCAAAAACAGCTGGCTAGTATGATAAATAGAATTCGTTTCATAGATGGGAACAAAGATAATATAATTTTCTCCTATCTCCTTTATTAACTCTCATTTAATTTCACTAACTTTACACCCTGAATAATTATATCGTATGAAAAAACAGTTTTATTGGATATTTTTAGTGGGTTTATTGCTGGTTAGTTTGGCTGGTATGGCAAAAAACTACCCTACCATGACCGTCGAAGGCAAAACCTACTATTTGTACACCGTGCAAAAAAGCGAAGGCCTTTATAGCATTAGCCAACGTTTCAACGTGCCTCAAACCCTTATCATTGAAGCCAACCCTGGTATTGAAAATGGGTTGATATTGGGACAACTGCTTAAAATTCCACAAGTGGAAACTGCGGCAGTAGAACAAGACACCACTTCTATCAATTTAGGTAAAAACCAACACGTTGTAAAAGCAAAAGAAACCTTGTACAGCCTTTCTAAAAAATACAACTGTACCGTAGAAGAGCTGCTCAATTTAAATCCTTGGGCCACCCACTTAACCATTGGTTCGGTATTGCAAATACCCACTCAAGCCGCTCAAGAAGCAGAAGTAGCCAATCCTGTTATTGTGCAAGACACCGCCTCTGCATTGGTAAAAGACACCCTAGTGAATGCTTTTGTACCCAAGGTAGAAGCGCCTGTTGAAACCGAACAGCCTGAACCAAGCATCGTTGCCGAAAATAGCATTAAAATAGCCATCCTATTGCCCTTTATGCTAGATGCCGAACACCGCGATGCAAGCATGGATAGGTTTGTGGATTTTTACAAAGGGTGCATCCTGGCTGCCAACGCTATGGCCAAACATGGATTTAGTACAGAGTTCTTTACTTACGACATTGGCAAAGACAATGCTAGCTTGCAAAATGTATTGAACACGCCTACTCTTGCCCAAGTAGACCTTATTATTGGACCTGCCTACAAAGACCAAGTGGCTATGGTAGCCAACTATGCGCTAGCGCATAAAATTCCTACCATTGTACCTTTTACATCGAACGTAGCGCCCATTCATAACAATCCTTACTTGTTTGAGGTAATTACACCCCAAAAGAATTATTACGCCCATTTGCTGAATAAGCTAAGCACTCATTTTAACAACAAACACATCATTGTTGTTACTCCTGGCATAGCTGCTCACAATAACAAGCCCAACTTTACCGCCCAATTTAAAGAAAGTTTGGAAGCGAACAACATTTCGTACAACACCCTATCGGACGCTAACTTGGCCAAAAGAATTGACTCGGTAGCTACCAAGCATCCCGATAAGGAATGTGTGGTGGTAATGCCTACTACACACGGAGTGGCACTTAGTAAATTGGGCGAAGTGATGAATCAGGTTACCACACCCAACGTAGCTTTGTTTGCATTTCCAGAATGGAACAACGTAGGCGTAGACGAATTGTATGCTAAAAAGGTATACCAATTTTCTAGCTACTACACATCGTTTAACGATCCACGTATTATGCATTTCTACCAAAAATTTAAAGACCATTTTGGAGTACCTTCAAGCATTCAACAAAGCCCTAACTTTGCCTTGTTTGGTTACGATATCTGCCATTTCTTTATGCAACAATACCAACAAAATGGCAAGGCCTTTTTACATAATTTGCCTACTACAGAAGTAAGTGGATTGCAAATGAATTTCTTGTTTGTAAAGGTAGATGATGGTGGCTACTGGAACATTGGAACCATCATTAAACAAATAAACAAAGACGGTATTTCTGACTTATAACATGAAGAAACTAGGTTTTATTGTTATTTGCTTGCTGTTTGCCCCCACTTTATGGGCGCAATACACCTACATAGAACCCGAATATTGCATTGGTACCAATCAGGGGGTTGCCCTAATGCCCACCGTTGCTTTTAGTCCTTCGGTTAGTCAAAACTTTGAGATCATGTACAACGGTGGTTTTACGTTCCGTTACATTGGTCAAAAATACTTTGGGGTAATAACCGAGCTCAACTACGCACAACGCGGATGGTCTTCCAC
>JAZRBL010000140.1:0-15110 GCA_045635045.1 Candidatus Enterocola sp.
TTTACGTTGTCCGATAAGAATTTGTACCTATTGGTAGGACAAAAAGATACCCTACAATTAACCATGGCACCCGACAATGCCTCGTACAAAGCCATAGAGTGGAGAAGTACCAACGATAAGGTAGTGACCGTTAATCAAAATGGTGTACTAGAGGCTGTTGGAGAGGGCGAAGCCGTGGTAATGGTAACTCACTATGCGGCTAACGAATCCGATAAATTCTACGAAGAACAATGTAATGTAACCGTAGCTAAATCACCCGCTGTAACCAGTGTAGATGTAAGTCCTACATCTTTAAGCATGAAAAAAGGCGATGTTACGTTTGTGTCAATCAACAATATTCAACCAGCGGGTGCGCTCGCTACTACCTTAAAATGGGAAATAGCCGATCCAAGCATTGCTAAAATAGCAGGAGGTACTGCCAATGGTTTGAAAAAACAAATCAACGCGCTAAAAGCAGGTACTACTACCTTAACCATTAGTTCGGCATCGGGCTATAAAAAAACGGTATCCATTACGGTAAATCCTATTTCTGCCACGGGAGTTACTATCCCTGAAGCCGATACAAAAGCTTGTGTATGGGCTGGAACATCGTACACATTTGGTGCTACTTTGCAACCTAGCAATACCGATGATAAACTTGTTTATGAGATTAAAACAACGGCATCGAATACACGTGGTTCAGCTAGTATTTCGGGCAATAAAATTACTTTCAATGCCGAAGCCGAAGGTGGGTTTGTTATTTCTGTAAAAGCTATAAGCCCTAGTGGAACAACCACTGTTTCTCAAAGTTTTTACATATACGCTATTCAAGATAAACCCATGGACCAATGGTTGTCTGCATTTGTTGACAACCATCAAACAAACTATTACGGTACGTTTGGTATGTACGAAGATATTACACACCGTGTAAAGGTACCCAATATGCCCACCAATATTCAAATAACCAATGTTACACGTTCGTTGAGTGGGGGTAGTTATCATTCTGTAATTTACAACAGTGCGCAACAACGCTTGTATTACGTAAAACAACCTGTTGCTAAACCCGAAAAATATTATACAGATGAATACAATGACGGTGAGGTAAATGCGCAGTTAATGAATTACCGCTCCATGGTTACCTACAAGGTAAAAATAACCGACTCAAACGGCCTTACCAAAAGCGTTGATGGTATTCCTATGAATTGTTATGCTACTTGCTTGGGTTATTTGAACTGGCCTGATGCTAAGTCGAGTTACAATGAAACTTATCAAATTGGGCTTACTGGGTTTAATACTTGGTACAATAACTACGTATTAGAATCGGGCGCTCTAACTACCGTGAACGCCTCTAAAACCAAGTTTCAAATGGCTGCAATTTACGTTGGTCCTAAGATAGGTAGTCCATCTACCCATAGCATAAAAATTTATAAAGAGGGTAGCGAAATTACTTGGACCGCAACGGGCGAATACAAAACCTTGTTACTGGGCCAAGGAGTAAAATCCGCATTTGGTTATTCGGATGCTGATTTGCCTTATATTAGATACTTAAGACGCTAAAAGATAAGTAATGATGTAGCTACTTAAAAAATTACAACAATGAAAAAAATATTTTATTTACTCTCGTGGATGCTGGCGGTGTTGTTGGTGGCTTGCGAACAGAATGAACCTATTACACCTACAAAAGTAGAAACGGGTGCGGCAGAAAACATTACCGCTACTTCTGCAACACTTAAAGGTATGGTAAATGTAGATATTGTAGACTACGAGGAAATTGTATTTGGTGTGTTGTATTCTACCAAGGCAGAAGAACTTGCTACGCTTGCAGCGCCATCAAAAAATGGATTGGTATTGGTAGGTAACGAGTTTAAAGTAGACGTTACTGACCTAACAGCCGAAACCAAGTATTATTATCGCGCCTATGTGATGCTAAACACGCTGCAAATTCTATTGGGCGATGTAAAAGAGTTTACCACTTTGCCAACGAATGCGAATCCTGATGCTCCGGAACAACCCGAAGACCCAGGTTCTGGTTCTGGTTCTTTCGTTGCAAAACCTTTCTCGGTTTCTGCCATTAAAACGGTAACTTTCTCACCAGGAAACTTGCAGTATCATCCTGCCAATGACGAGTGGCGCTTTGCTCCAAATCAAACTGATTATATAGGTGAAGCAAATTCAAATATTAGTTCAACTTATAATGGTTGGATTGATTTGTTTGGTTGGGGTACAGGTAATAATCCTACCAATACAATTGAAGATAATGGTTATTACCAAACCTTTGTAGATTGGGGTGTCAATAAAATTGGTAATTATGCTCCTAATACTTGGCGTACATTGACTTACAATGAATGGGAATATCTTATCGAAGAGCGTTCTAATTATGATAAATTAATTGCTGTGGCACAAATTAATGGGGTAAATGGTTTGATTCTTCTTCCAGATGATTGGACTTGCCCAAGTGGTGTTACATTCAAGTCTGGTTTTGATGATAATTATGATGGCTGTATAGAATGCTTTGGTAACTATCAAACCTTTAGTGCTTCAGATTGGGCTAAGTTAGAAGCTGCAGGAGCTGTATTTCTTCCTGCTGCGGGTGGCCGCATTGGTTCTTTTGTTGGCGAAGTGCAGGAATACGGTTACTATTGGTCTGCCACTGAGGAAGAGGACGACGAACACGCGAACTATCTTAGCATCAAATCAGCCGAAGCGTTCACACAAGACTACAATCGCTACAACGGTGAGTCTGTTCGTTTGGTTAAAGACAACTAAACAAAAAATGTAATAGCACAGCTAACTTCTCATAACCGCACTTGACCCTCAGGTGCGGTTGTTTTTGTATATCTCCGAGGTATGTTTTTGATTGTAACAGTGTATAGAAAAGGCAGATAAGTAGATTTTTTTGATGAAAAACGTAAAAAAATAAACCCGATGGGGTTGATTTTATAGAAAATATGCTATATTTGTACCCGATAGGGTTGAAAAATAACGACTAATTTAAAATTTATACCCGTTCGGGGTTAAATATAGCAAATAGTATATGATTGGCGAATACATCAAACAAAAGAGAAAGTTGTTTAGGCTCACACAAATAGAATTAGCCGATAGAACAGGTGTAGGCATCCGATTTATAAGAGAATTGGAAAAAGGAAAATCAACCGTTCAGCTCAACAAAGTGAATCAAGTATTAGAACTTTTTGGTGAAACATTATATCCCAAGAAAATAAATGAATAAGGCAAAGATATATTTAAACAATATTTTTTGTGGCATTCTTGTGGAGAATTCCGACGGATACTTTTTTAAGTACAACGCTGATTATCTTAAAAGAGAAGACGCAAAAGCATTAAGTCCAACAATGCCACTTCAGGAAGAGGAATTTGAAAAAGAATTTCTTTTCCCCGTGTTTGATGGGCTTATTCCGGAGGGTTGGTTATTGGATATCATTGACAAGAACTGGAAAATTAACCCCAGGGATAGAATGAAGCTATTAACAACTTGTTGCAAAGATTGCATAGGCAACATAACAGTAACAGAGTATGAAGAATAGGTGTTTATATTGTTATAAAGAGTTGGATGATAATCAGATACATTATCATCCTGCTTGTGCATTAAAACTATTTGGCACAAAAGAGGCGCCCATTTTACCATACAATAGAGCTAATATAGAAGAATTGGCTCTTCAGATTATAGAAAAAAGTACAGCCATAACAGGTGTGCAGCCTAAATTGGCGTTGGATATAAACAGAGGAGGTAAAAACGAACCCAACAAATTAACCATAGTAGGGTTGTGGGGTAATTTTATTCTCAAACCACAAAGTCCAACTTATCAGTTTATGCCTGAAATAGAAGACTTAACCATGCATTTGGCCGAAATATGTGGAATAGAAACCGTAAAGCATGGTTTAATAAGAATGGACGATGGCGAATTAGCCTATATTACTCGCAGGGTGGATAGAAAGAAAAATGGAGCTAAATTATCCATGCTTGATATGTGTCAATTAACCAATAGACTTACAGAACATAAGTACAGAGGTGCTTATATTCAATTGGCAGAAGTAATAAAGAAATATTCAGTATCTTCCATGTTGGATGTTCAGCGTTTTTGGGAGATTGTTTTATTCTCCTGGATTACAGGAAACTCAGATATGCATTGTAAAAACTTCTCTTTGTTGGAGTACGAAGGGATTGGCTATCAACTTTCGCCTGCTTATGACTTATTATCCGTAAAACTTGTACACCAAGTAGACAGAGACGAATTAGCGATGCCACTAATAGGGGCAGGTGTATTTGATACACCAATAGTGAATTTTAATAGGGATTCATTTGTAGAAGCAATGTCTATGTCTGGTATAAGTGAGCCTATAATCAATAAAATTATATCAAAAATGATTTCTTACAAAGATAAATGGTTTGATGTGATAGAGAAGTCATTCTTAAATAGTGAGTTTAAAGAACAATATAAATCTCTACTAACGCAGCAAATAAGTAAACTAGAATAGTAGCGTCTTTATAAATCTCGGTTTTGCTTAGGTGTTACCTTTGTCAAAATCGAGATTTATTGTTTAAATAGCTGATTATTCAGCTATTTTTTTTGTTATACAATAATGTAATTTTTTTATTAATTTGTTGCTCAACTAAAAGAAAAAATATACATTTGCAACTATAAACAAAACAGCACATGAACGCATTCAACATTATTATGCTAAACATTATTATTCGCTTGCAAAGCACGCGGAGGTAAGTTTGGTGTAATAAAATGAACAATAAACATAAAAGCCTTGCTTGCCTCCTTGGGTAGCAAGGTTTTTTTATTCTTATCCAATATGATACCTTTAATTAACCTAACATCTACTTGCGTGCCTTTGCCCTTAGAAAACGTAGATACCGACCAAATAGTGCCTGCACGCTTTTTAAAAGCCACTAACAAGGAAGGCTTTGGTGCCAACTTATTTTACGATTGGCGTTACCAAAAAGATGGCACGCCAAACCCCAGTTTTGTGTTAAACAAGGCTAATTACCAAGGTTGTATTTTGGTGGCAGGCAAAAATTTTGGCAGTGGTTCTAGTCGTGAGCATGCCGCTTGGGCTATAGCCGATTATGGATTTAGGGTAGTGGTGTCTAGTTTTTTTGCCGATATTTTTAAAAACAATGCCATGAACAATGGGGTGTTGCCTGTGGTGGTGTCGGATGCTTTTTTGGCAGAACTGTTTGATAGCATTCAGCATGATGCAGCTGCGACGATATCGATCGATTTGCCACATCAAACCATTACCAACAATGCTACGGGTCGCATCGAAAATTTTAATATCAATGCTTACAAAAAAACGTGCTTTTTAAACGGTTACGACGACATAGACTATTTACTAGCCAACCGCGAAGCCATTGAGCAATATGAGGGCGAAGCGAAAAAAGTCGAAAGTCGAAAGTCTAAAGTCGAAGGTCAAAAGTCGACTAAACGCATAAACGACTAAACAATGAACAAACTCTATATATTTGATACAACCTTACGCGATGGCGAGCAAGTGCCCGGCTGTCAACTTAACACCGTAGAGAAAATACAGGTGGCTAAGGCCTTAGAAGTACTTGGAGTAGATGTAATAGAAGCAGGATTTCCGGTTTCTAGCCCTGGCGATTTTAATTCGGTGGTAGAAATATCTAAAGCGGTTTCTGCCCCGGTTATTTGTGCGCTTACCCGTGGCATTAAAACCGATATTGATGTAGCGGTAGAGGCTTTACAATATGCCAAACACAAGCGTATTCATACGGGTATTGGTACATCTGATTATCACATAAAATACAAATTTAATTCCAATCAAGAAGATATTCTGCGCCGTGCCGTAGAGGCCGTAAAATATGCCCGCAATTTTGTGGACGAAGTGGAGTTTTACTGCGAAGATGCTGGCCGTACCGATAACGAATATTTGGCTCGTGTGGTAGAAGCTGTTATTAAAGCCGGTGCAACGGTGGTTAACATTCCCGATACCACGGGCTATTGCTTGCCCCACGAGTACGGTGCTAAAATTGCCTACCTAATGAACCATGTCGACAACATCGACAAGGCCATTCTATCTACCCATTGCCACAACGATTTGGGCATGGCAACCGCCAATACCATGGCAGGCATTGTTAACGGTGCGCGTCAGGTAGAAGTAACCATTAACGGTGTGGGCGAGCGCGCCGGCAATACATCGCTCGAAGAAATTGCCATGATCTTAAAATGCCACAAGCATTTGGGCATCGAGACGGGCATTGATACTACCAAAATTATGTCTACATCGCGCATGGTATCCAATTTGATGAACATGCCCATACAGGCCAATAAAGCCATTGTAGGCCGCAATGCGTTCTCGCACTCGTCGGGTATACACCAAGATGGCGTGCTAAAAAACATCCAAACCTACGAAATTATCGACCCCAAAGAAGTGGGCATCGACGATAACTCCATTGTTCTTACCGCTCGTAGTGGTAGAGCTGCCCTTAAACACCGTTTGCAATCGTTGGGCATACGTTTAACGGGCGAAAAATTAGACGAGGTGTACCAACGCTTTTTGCAATTGGCCGATAAGAAAAAAGAAATTACCGACGACGATGTGTTGGTGCTAGCAGGTAACGAGCAAAATGCAGGCAAACCCATTCAGTTGGAGTCGCTTACCATTGTGTCGGATAAAAATGCATCGGCCAAGGCAGACCTTTGTTTAAAGGTGTTTGGCAAGGTGCAATGTGCCAAAGCAGAGGGGAATGGTCCTGTCGATGCAGGTATCAATGCACTCAAACAAATTATCAAGCGCGACATGGTGTTGCAAGAATTTACCATCCAATCTATCAGCAAGGGTAGTGACGACATGGGTAAAGTACACATGCAAATTATGCACGGAGGCAAGGTTTATTACGGTTTTGGTGCCCATACCGACATCGTGGTTGCCTCTATTGAATCGTACATCAGCGCTGTCAATAAATTTATGATACGAGAAAATCCCTCTAAAACCCTATTCGACAAACTTTGGGACGCCCACGTGGTAACCCAAGTAGAAGACGGCCCAACACAGTTGTACATCGACCGCATGTATTTGCACGAAGTAACCTCACCACAAGCCTTTGACGGTTTGCGCAAACGTGGTTTGCCTGTGTTCAGACCTGCTCAGGTAACGTGTATGCCCGATCATAACATTCCAACGTTGAACCAAGGTAAACCCATTGCAGACCCTGTGTCGAGGACGCAAGTGGAAACTCTTGATAAAAATGCGCGCGATTTTGAGGTGCAATATTTCCCCATGGGACACCCTAAAAATGGGGTGATTCATGTGGTAGGTCCCGAAAATGGGTTGTCGCTACCCGGTATGACCTTGGTTTGTGGCGATTCCCATACCTCTACACACGGTGCAGTAGGTGCATTGGCATTTGGCATTGGTACATCGGAGGTAGAAATGGTGTTGGCATCGCAATGCGTGTTGCAATCGCGCCCCAAAACCATGCGTATAAACTTTGAAGGAAAACTAAACAAAGGGGTTACCCCAAAAGATGTGGCGCTTTATATGATTTCTAAAATGGGTACCGGAGGGGCTACGGGCTATTTTGTGGAATACGCAGGACCCGTTATTGAACGTATGAGCATGGAAGGGCGTTTAACCCTTTGTAACTTGTCTATAGAAATGGGGGCTCGTGGGGGCATGATTGCGCCCGACGAAACCACCTTTGCTTACCTAAAAGGCAGGGAATATGCCCCACAAGGCGAGGCATGGGACAAGGCAGTGGAATATTGGCGCACGTTGCGTTCCGATGCCGATGCTGTTTTTGACAAGGAATACACCTTTGATGCAGCGCAAATACAACCCATGATTACCTACGGTACCAATCCGGGTATGGGTATGGGCATTAACGATACCATTCCGATGTTAGACGATGTGGCCCCAGAAGCACGTTTGTCGTTCCAAAAAGCCTTGGATTACATGGGCTTTACACCTGGGCAATCGTTACTAGGACACAAAATTGATTACGTATTTTTAGGTAGCTGTACCAATGGCCGTATAGAAGACTTTAGGGCATTTGCATCGGTGGTAAAAGGCAAAAAGAAACACCCCGATGTGGTAGCTTGGTTGGTGCCTGGATCGTGGAAAGTGCGTCAACAAATCATTGACGAAGGTATTTTAGACATCCTAACCGAAGCAGGTTTTGAATTGCGCGAACCCGGTTGCTCGGCTTGCTTGGCCATGAACGACGATAAAATTCCTGCCGGAAAATACGCCGTATCTACCAGCAATCGCAACTTTGAAGGACGCCAAGGCCCTGGTGCCCGCACCATTTTAGCATCACCCATTACCGCAGCCCACGCTGCCATAGAAGGAGAACTATCATCTAAACGACTAAACGCATGATAACACTACTAGATACCACCTTACGTGATGGCGAACAAACCTCTGGTGTATCGTTCGCTAAACAAGAAAAAATGGCAATTGCTCGTCTGTTGCTCGAAGATTTGCGTGTAGACCGCATCGAGGTTGCCTCGGCACGTGTGTCGGAAGGAGAATTTGAAACCGTTCGTAACATTGCACGATGGGCCGCCCAAAATGGCTACCAAGACAGGGTAGAAGTGTTGGGTTTTGTAGATGGTCAAGCATCGCTAGAATGGGTAAAAAATGCCGGTGTAACCGTGATGAACCTACTTTGTAAGGGCTCTCACAAGCATTGCACCATGCAGCTGGGCAAGAAACCCGAGGAGCACATTGCCGATATTACCCAAGTGGTAACCCTAGCGCAACAATGGGGCATTGGCATCAATGTGTATTTAGAAGATTGGAGCAATGGCATGAAAAACAGCCCCGACTATGTATTTGCCTTGGTCGATGCCTTGCGCTCTTTGCCCATCCGTCGTTTTATGTTGCCCGATACCTTGGGCGTGTTGAACCCCTCAGAAACCGCCTTGTTTTGCCGACAAATGATAGAACGCTATCCCGAGTTGTTGTTCGATTTTCATCCACACAACGATTACGATTTGGCGGTGGCCAACGTTTTTGCAGCAGTACAAGCCGGTATTCAGTGCGTACACGTTACCATTAATGGTTTGGGCGAGCGTGCCGGAAATGCGCCGCTTTCTAGCGTAGTGGCGGTATTGCACGACCAATTGGGCCTCTCTACTAACATCAACGAAAAAGAAATAAACCGCATCAGTAAAATTGTAGAAACCTATTCGGCCATCCGTGTGCCTGCCAACAAACCCATTGTGGGCGACCATGTGTTTACGCAAGTAGCGGGTGTTCATGCCGATGGCGATATTAAAAGCAACCTGTACTGCAATGCCTTGTTGCCCGAGCGTTTTGGCCGTGAGCGCGAATATGCCCTTGGAAAAACATCGGGTAAGGCCAATATTAAGCAAAATTTGCGCGCTTTGGGTATAGAACTAGACGAGGCGAGCATGAAAAAAATTACCAACCGAATCATCCAGTTGGGCGAAAAAAAACAGCAAGTAACCACGTTCGATTTGCCCTACATTGTATCGGATATTTTAAAAAGCGAAAACATTGCCGAAAAAGTAAAAGTGCTCAATTACTCGCTCTCTTTTGCGCAAGGATTAAAGCCTGTGGCTACCGTGTCCGTGCAAATTGAAGGCAAAACCTACCAAGAATCGTCGGTGGGCGATGGTCAATACGATGCCTTTATGAAAGCCCTATGGAGCATTTACGATAGGCTGGATAAACCGCATCCTATTTTGGCCGACTATACCGTAACCATTCCTCCTGGTGGGCGTACCGATGCCTTTGTGCAAACCCTTATTACCTGGAATATGAACGGTAAAATAATCAAAACCAATGGTTTGGATGCCGACCAAACGGCGGCGGCGATTAAGGCGACCATTAAAATGCTAAACCTTATATAATTATCTAATTAATATGAAACTAAACATAGCAATTCTTGCGGGCGATGGAATCGGCCCAGAAATATCAAAAGTAGGTGTAAAGGTGTTAAATGCAGTAGCCAAACGTTTTGGCCACGAGTTTGTTTATACCCAGGCCATTTGTGGCGCCACCGCTATTGACGCGGTAGGCGATCCGTTCCCTGCTGAAACCTTGGCGGTATGCCAAAATGCCGATGCTGTGTTTTTTTCGGCAGTAGGGCACCCCAAGTTCGATAACGACCCCACTGCCAAAGTGCGCCCCGAACAAGGCCTGCTTGCCATGCGCAAGCAATTGGGATTGTTTGCCAACGTGCGTCCCATTGAGTGCTTTGATAAATTGCTCGATAAATCGCCCATCAAAGCAGACATTCTAAAAGGAAGCGATTTTATTTGCATTCGCGAACTAACCGGCGGTATGTATTTTGGCGAAAAATACCAAGACAGCGAAAAAGCGTACGATACCAACTATTACACCCGTCCCGAAATTGAACGCATCCTTAAAGTGGGCTTCGATTATGCCATGCAACGCAAAAAACACCTTACCGTAGTAGACAAGGCCAATGTATTGGCATCTAGCCGTTTATGGCGTCAAATAGCGCAAGAAATGGAGCCCATGTATCCCGAAGTAACCGTCGATTACATGTACGTTGATAACGCTGCCATGCGTCTTATTTTGTCGCCCACCTTTTTTGACGTGATTGTCACCGAAAATACGTTTGGCGATATTTTAACCGACGAAGCGTCGGTTATATCAGGCTCTATGGGCCTGTTGCCGTCGGCTTCGGTAGGCACCGGAACGCCCGTATTTGAACCCATCCACGGCTCGTGGCCCGAAGCCGCCGGCAAAAATATCGCCAATCCACTGGCGCAAATCCTTTCGGGAGCGATGCTGCTAGAGCACTTTGGGCTAAAAGAAGAAGGCGCTGCTGTGCGCAAAGCCGTACAAGCCTCTATGGACGCAGGCATGGTAACGGCCGACTTAGCAGGTACAGCCCCAGCTTATAGCACCACAGCGGTAGGTGAGTGGATATGCTCATACCTTGAAAATTACGCATAACCGGTCCCTGAGCTTGTCGAAGGGTTTAATAGATAGTTAATAATTAACAACTTATATATTATATGAAAAACTTTTTTGAATTTGTATCTCGTGCCAATACATGGGAAAACTATGCACTATCAATAGGTATTGTATTGTTGGTAGCATTAATTGGTCGTATCATGGTAGGATTAGAAAAAAAATACCTACGCAAAATGGCTCATAAAACTCCCACCAAGTTTGACGATGTGCTAATCAATGTATTGCAACTTCCCTTTGTATGCGGATTGATTTTGATAGGCATTTACGTGTCGCTTCACGTATTGGTATTGCCTGCCATTTGGGTAGAATACATCGAGTTGTCGTTTAAGGTTTTGATGATGCTCGATATTACCTGGGTAATTAATCGCTTTATCAAAAACCTACTGAATAGTTATCTGTTGCCCAAGGTAGCCTGCGATAAAGAGGCAAAATTGGATGTAAATGTGGTTAAAGCCATCCAAAAAACCATATCGGCAGCTATTTGGATTGTTGCCTTAATTACTGCCCTTAGTATGTTTGGCATAGATGTGGCCGCCATGCTAACCACTTTGGGCGTTGGTGGTATTGCCTTTGCTTTGGCAGCGCAAGATACCATTAAAAACTTGTTTGGTGGTTTTACCATTTTTGTCGATAAACCCTTTAAGTTGGGCGATCGTATTCAAGTGGCAGGTTTTGACGGTACCGTCGAAGAAATTGGCATGCGAAGCACCCGCATTCGTACCTTGGCAGGTAGGTTGGTAACCATCCCTAACTACAAAATTGTAGACAGCGAAATTGAAAACGTAACGGCCGAGGATGCTCGTAAAATCACCTTAAACCTAGGTTTAACGTACGATACCACTCCCGAATCCATGCAAGAAGCTATGACTTGGTTAAAGGCATTGCCCACACAAATCAGCACCATCACTCAAGATGTGATTGCTTCTTTTACCACTTACGGCGATTTCTCGTTGGGCATTACCTTTATTTATTATATCAAGAGCAGGGCAGACATTTTCGAAACCCAAAGCCAAGTGAATTTAGCCATCCTAAAGCACTTTAACGAAAAGGGCTGGAACTTTGCCTTCCCAACCCAAACAATTTATACGGTTAAGTAGTAGTCAAAAAAAACTCTTTGGTTCTTTCTTGTTTATCAATTATTTATTGTATCTTTGCCCCCGCATTCGTGTAATGCACTGAAGTTATTAATTTTTAAATTATTATTTGAAATGGCAACTAAAATTAGATTGCAAAGATTCGGCCGCAAATCTTATGCGTATTATCACATTGTTGTAGCCGATGTAAGAGCGCCACGTGATGGTAGATTTATTGAGCGTATTGGTTCGTACAACCCTAACACCAATCCTGCTACAGTAAATTTGGACTTCGAAGCTGCTTTAAAATGGGTTAATTGTGGTGCACAACCAACCGACACTGTTCGTAACATTTTGTCGAACGAAGGTGTTATGTTGATGAAACACTTACAAGGTGGTGTTAAAAAAGGCGCCTTTACCGAAGAAGTAGCAAAACAAAAATTTGAAGCTTGGAAAGCTGGTAAAGACAAAGCAAACGACCAAGTTGTTGCTAAGTTGGCTGCAAGCAAAGAAGCTTCTGCTAAAGAACGTTTGGAAGCTGAAAAAGCTGCAAACAAAGCTAAAGCTGCTCAAATCGCTGCAAAAAAAGCTGAATTGTTGGCTGCTCAAGAAGAAGCTGCTGCCGAAGAAGCTCCTGCTGCTGAAGCTGAAGCACCTGCTGCAGAATAATTGTAGCACAACAAAAGGAATAAAGGGAACCCCAATCGGTTCCCTTTTTTCGCTTGTTAACGCTCTCGCTTACTCGCAACTTTTGACCTTTGACCTTATATAAAAAACTCCGCCTTATTATGATACAAGAATACGACATCCGCGTTTTGCCCAAAATAGCATCGGCCGAAAACTACATAAAAGAGTTTTTGGCACGCGAAAAAGGACTGAACCTAAAAGACATTACGGCTGTTAGGGTGTTGCGTCGTTCTATTGATGCACGCCAACGCACGGTGTTTGTTAACTTAAAAGTGCGTGTGTTTGTGCGCGAGATGCCCACAGCGCCTCAATTGTTGCAAAACAACTACCACGATGTAACAGGTAAAGAAACCGTGGTGGTGGTAGGAGCAGGCCCTGCAGGGTTGTTTGCTGCGTTGCGTTTAATTGAATTAGATAAACGTCCCATTGTGTTGGAGCGTGGCAAAAATGTAAACGATCGCAAAAAAGATTTGGCTCAAATTTCGCGCAATCATGTGGTAAATCCCGAATCTAACTACAGCTTTGGCGAGGGTGGAGCAGGCGCATACTCCGACGGAAAACTTTTTACTCGTAGCAAAAAGAAAGGCGATGTAAACCGTATTCTTTCTATTTTTTGTGAACATGGGGCTAATCCCAATATTTTGGTCGATGTACACCCACACATTGGTACCGATAAATTGCCCGATGTTATCAAAAACATGCGCGAGCGTATTATTGCATGCGGTGGCGAAGTGCATTTCCAGACCAAAGTAACCGATTTGTTGGTCGACAGCAACGAGGTAAAAGGCGTTGTAACTGAACAAGGCGATACGTTTATGGGGCCTGTTATTTTGGCCACAGGGCACTCGGCGCGCGATGTATACGAACTATTGCATCGCAAACAAATTGCCATAGAAGCCAAGGGCATTGCCGTGGGCGTTCGTTTGGAGCATCCTCAAGTGCTTATCGACCAAATGCAATACCACAGTCCTAAAGGCCGAGGCGAGTATTTACCTGCTGCCGAATACAGTTTTGTTACGCAGGTAGATGGCAGGGGAGTGTATTCGTTCTGCATGTGTCCAGGTGGCTTTGTGGTACCCGCTGCCAGTGGCCCACAGCAAGTGGTGGTAAACGGTATGTCGCCCTCTAACCGCGGTTCTAAATGGGCTAACTCGGGTATGGTTGTAGAAGTTCGTCCCGAAGATTTGCCTCTTGATAAAGACGTTGCGCCAGTGTTTAATGTAATGCGTTTTCAGCAAACCATGGAGCGCGATGCGTACGTAAATGGCGGTATGAGCCAGGTAGCGCCTGCGCAACGTATGGCCGATTTTGTAAACCGTAAAATGTCGTTCGATTTGCCTGTAACCTCGTATGTACCCGGTGTTATGTCGCTTCCTTTGCATTTCTTATTGCCTGCACATGTGTCTAAACGTCTGCAACAAGGCTTTAAACACTTTGGCAAAGTAAGCAAATCATTCCTTACCAACGAGGCCATGCTCATTGGTGTAGAAACACGTACGTCTGCGCCCATTCGTATTTTGCGCGACAATGAAACCCTTCAGCATGTACAATTAAAAGGCCTATATCCTTGCGGCGAAGGGGCTGGCTATGCTGGTGGTATTGTATCGGCTGCCATCGACGGCGAACGCTGCGCCGAAGCGTTGGTTAACTCCTAACTTTTTTGCCTATATTGCGCCGTTTTTCGTAAATAATCTCTATATTTGCCGTGTTATTAGAAAATGTAAGTGAGTTACATTGATAAAATTTTAGCAAAGTAATTAAGTTAGATTTCTTTTAATTCGCAAAGAAGATGAAAAACAAGTACATCGATTTGATTGAACAAACGGCAGATTTTCCTACCGACGAGTTTCAAGTTATTGACAACGAATTGTATTTCAATAACATTCCGTTGATGGATATTATTGAGCAGTACGGCACTCCGCTTAAAATTACTTACCTGCCACGCATTACGCAGCAAATTCAAAAAGCACGCAGAATGTTCAATGTGGCCATGGCAAAGGTAGATTACAATGCCGATTACCACTATTGTTACTGTACCAAAAGCTCGCATTTCTCTTTTGTTATGGAAGAAGTGCTTAAAAACGGTGTGAATGTAGAAACATCGTCGGCTTTTGATATCAACCTGCTTGAAAACCTATACGAATCGGGTCAACTTAAAAAAGATACCTATATTATATGTAATGGATTTAAACGTCCACAATACGTTGAAAACATCCAAAGTTTAATTAACAACGGATTTAGCAACTTAGTAGCTATCCTAGATAATAAATTTGAATTGGATTTGCTACTTAATGGAGCAGAAAACAAATTTAAAGTAGATATTCGTATTGCTTCCGAAGAAGAACCTAAGTTCGATTTTTATACATCCCGTTTAGGTATTTCTTACAAAGATATCTTGCCTTATTACTT
>JAZRBL010000141.1:0-11235 GCA_045635045.1 Candidatus Enterocola sp.
ATTGGGGCGAGATTCCTGCCGATTTTGGCCGGAAATAATCATTATAACTGCTTAAATTCCCAGGTAATTTCTTTATCGTTTACCGTCATTTTTCCGTAAGCACCATTTTTGAGTGCATCTGTGGTGTAGTAGGGCACTCCTAAATAGGTGGTTTGGTGTGCAGCATGTGCATGACCTGTCAATACCCCTGTTACGTCATAATCGGCAAACATGCGATACAATAGGTGTAGTTCGTCGGGCATGTAAATGCCGTTGAGTGCGTGCATTTGGGTAAAATTGGTGTGCGTAACAATAAAGCAATGACGGTACTTGCTACGTTGGTTCATTAGTTGGTCTTTCAGCCATGCCAATTGTTTGCTGCCCAAGGTAGCCGATCCGGATTCTATCACTAAAAACAAGTCGTTAGCAGAGGGGCTTTGCATAACAAAAGAATAGGTGCTACTCCCAAAATAGCGGTTGTACAAATCCCATCCAAAATAAAGGTCGTGGTTACCTGCCGAAAAATAAGAAGGTATAATGACTTGTCCCTTTAATAACTCGCTTGCCTTTTTGGCTTCGGCTTCTTGCCCTTGAAAGAGGTCGCCGTTGTAAACAATAAAATGTACGTTCTTGTGGAAGTTGGGTTGCAAGAATTGTGTGATGTAAGGGTTCTCTTCTTGGTTAATGTGCAAATCGCTGCACACCAAAAAAGTATATTCTTCGGGAACGGATTGGGTAAAGGTTTTTTGCGTAGCGTTGTAATTCATCGAAGCCTCAAAACGGGCTTCAACGTCATATGTGGTATAAAATAAATTACCAACATTTACGTCTTCGCAACTGCTCAATACAACTAAGATGGTTGCTATGCTTAAGTAGGATATGATTTTCTTCATATAGGCGGCATTAAGTAGTTATTTTTTTTCGTTAAAGTGCCATACAACGGCCAATCGTACTCCCCAATCGTAGAAATTATACATGATAGAGCCTAGCCCGGCGGGTTTGTATATGCCTTCTACTTGGTAGCTAACGTTTTTAGGATAGGCGTAGCTAGCTCCTAAAAATACCGTGGGTTGGAGCTGATGGTCAATGCTCAGCACATCGTAGTTGCGTGCTCCTACGGTGAGGTTATAGTAATTGTCTTTGGGCCATACGTAGGCTTGTAGACGATACAAGAATCGTTGAAAATCCACATCTTCTACTTTGTCGTGGCTATTGTATTGGTAATGGATGACATAACCTAATTCTACTTCTACATGAGGATGGCAATAGGCAGCCGATACACTCCATGTATGGTCGTAAATTTGCGTGGTACGATGTGGGTTGTACAAGTACCTACCCGTTAATCGCAAGGGGAATTTGGGTAGCTTAAACAAGTAGTCCGTTTGAAAATCAAACGCATCAAACGTAAGCTTGTTTTCGGGTGCTGTGGTAATACCTGCCCCAATGGCAAAGTTAATGTCGCTTACCGTGTATTGTGCGCGCAAGGCTACATCTGCATAGGTATTGCTGGTAGGGTTGTTGCCTACCAAAACATAGGCAGCCAGCCCAGTCTGCGAAAATGCATGCCAGCTGCATCCCAATAATAGGGTAATCAATAGAAATCGTTTCATAAACTTTCTATGTGTTGAATAATTTTATCTTCTTCTGTGGGATGAAACCACGTAATTTCGCTGTCGCGTTTAAACCAAGTAAGCTGTCGTTTGGCATAGTGGCGCGAGTTTTGTTGAATGAGCTCCATTACTCTTTCTTCGCTTTCGGTTTTGCTGTCCCAAAAATCAAACCATTCTTTAAACCCTACCGTATTAAGCGAATTGTTGTTTTTGTACGGATATACGCGTTGCGCTTCTTCTTTTAGTCCATCGGCAATCATTTGCTCTACACGCAGGTTAATGCGCTCATACAATTCTTCGCGGGGGCGATTTAGTCCAATTTTGATAATCTGGAAGGGTCTTTCTTTTTTGCTGTGCGTTAGCAAAGTAGAATAGGGCTTGCCAATTTCAAGGCATACCTCTACGGCGTGCATAACGCGACGATAGTTACACAAGTCTACCTTTTGGTAATGCGCCGGGTCTAGCTCTTTGAGCAAAGTTTGCAAGGCTATGAGCCCTTGAGTTTGGTACAGGTCTTGTACTTGCTTGCGTACCGCATCGCTTACCGTAGGAATATCGTCCATGCCGTTGCAAACAGCGTCTATGTACATCATAGAGCCCCCTGTTAAAACCGCATAGTCGGATGTTTGGTACAGTTTTTCTAGCGTTTGTAGCGCGTCTAGTTCGTATTGGCCGGCACTGTAATCTTGTTCTAACGTATGCGTGCCAATAAAATAGTGTGGCACCTGTGCCAATTGTTCTGGGGTAGGGGCGGCGGTGCCTATTTCAATGCCTTTGTAAAGTTGCCTAGAATCGGCCGATACTATAGAAGCACCAAAGCGTTGAGCCAGCCGAATGCTTAAATCGGTTTTCCCAACGCCTGTAGGTCCTAGTAGTACAATTAGCTTTTTCATGACAATGAAAAGTCATCGTCAAAACTCATATCGCTAAAACTTTCGTTGTCCAACTCGTCCATATCAAAACCTTCGTCGCCGTAAAAGTTCTCGTCAAACAACTCGGTGTCTTTTTTAACGGTAGTAGTTAATGTTTCGATGTCTTCTAGTTTATATTGTTCGGGAGCGGTTCCAATAGAAGCCGAGCAGATGGCTGCATCTAAACTTTGGCCTGGAATGCTCTCTTTTAATTCCATAAAGAACGCTCTGTCCGAAATGTAATCGAATACGTACAATACTTTTTGGTGTTCCTCTGTAATCAAGTCTTCCAAACGTGTATCTTCCATTACGTAGTTGTCGGTATCGGCACTTGTGTCCATTTCTACTAAGGTAATTTCTTGCTCTTTTTCCCAATCTTCGTTGCAAATAAAGAACGAGGTCATGGCGTCTTTGTCGTAGTTAACGGCGTCCAAAATGGCGTTATGAAGATCTAGGAAGCTGGCTTCCGAGTCAATGGAGATTTCTCTCATAAAATCATCTTCTTCGTCCGAAATGAAAATAAATTTGTATACCATATAACAAATTATTGTGCGTTAAGTTTTTGTTCCAATTCTTCGATACTGTGACGGAAATGTTTATCGGTATCAATTAAGTCGCTAACGGTTTTGCAAGCGTGTAAAACGGTAGCATGGTTGCGTTTGCCAATGGTGGTACCAATGGTAGTAAGGGTTTCTTCGGTTAACTTGCTAGCAAAGTACATGGCAATTTGACGTGCTTGTACAATTTCGCGTTTGCGCGATGCCGATTGCATTTGGTCGGATGTAACACCAAAATATTGGCAAACGGTATCCAATATCGATTGAATGTTTTGTTTTTCTTCCGATACGCCCACTAGGTTGCTTACTACTTTTTTGGCCAAATCAAGGTTGATGGTACGTTGGTTAAGCGTAGATTGTGCAATGAGCGAAATAATGGTGCCCTCTAGGTTACGAACATTGTCGGTTACGTGCTCGGCAATGTAGTTGATGATGTTTTCGGGCAATTTTAGGCCGTCTTTTTCGGCTTTTTGTTGCAAGATAGCTTTGCGGGTTGCAAAATCGGGCGATTCTAGTTCGGCCGATAAGCCCCATTTAAAGCGGTTCAACAAACGTTCTTCCAAGCCTTCAAGTTCTGCAGGTTTTTTGTCGCAGGTTAAAATCAATTGTTTGCCCGATTGGTGCAAGTGATTAAAGATATGGAAGAAAGTATTTTGGGTGCTGGTTTTTTTGCCTTCGCCAAACTCTTGAATATCGTCAATAATCAGTACGTCTACGGTTTGGTAGAAATTCAAAAAGTCGTTGGTTTGACCATTTCTGCTTGCCTCCGTGTATTGCAATTGGAATAGGTTGGCCGATACGTAAAGAATGCGTTTTTGAGGGTGCAATTCTTTTGTTTTAAGACCAATGGCATTGGCCAAGTGGGTTTTACCTACGCCCGATTTGCCGTAAATAAACAAGGGATTAAAAATGGTTTTGCCTGGCTGGCTAGCAATGTTGATACCTGCAGTACGGGTTAATTTATTGCAATTGCCCTCTACAAAGTTGTTGAAAGTTAGCTTGTAGTTAAGGTTCGACTCAAACTCTGTTGCTTGTGGCTTTTTGCGTTCAACGTGTTTGTCCAAACCTACCATGTCGGTAGTACCTCCGCGCTTAATGGCTTGGTCTACTACTACGCGGTACATAAGTTTGGTATGTCTGCCACAAATACGACTTAGGGTAGTGCTCAACAAACCTGCATATTGTTCGTCGATGTACTCATAATAGAATTGACTGGGCACCATAATGGTAAGCACATCATTTTGGTAGCTGATGGGCTCAATGGGGCTAAACCAAGTGTCGTAGGCGTCGATATCAACGTTGTCTTTGATAACGGCCAAACAGTCATTCCATAATTGTGTTAATTTTTCGTTCATTTTAATGAGTACTTTTTCTAAGGTTTCGTTTTGTGTCCATGCAAAAGTCTATATTATTTTGTGAAAAAAAAAATGACTAAAAGTTTGGAATTCTAAAAAAAACTGTAACTATTTGATAAATAACATCTTGTTGTAATGCACAGAAAATCAGATATTTACAAAAGCATAAATATTAAAATGATTGAATTTCAGACATTTAAAGTTTGCGGTAAAAATCCCGCAATTTTTGCGAAAAAATAAGAACCCACTCATTTTCAGTGGGTTCTTATATGATTGTTAAAATACGTTAAAAATGTTATTTTATTTCTTTTCCTCTTTTTTGTCTTTGCTACCAAAAACAGAGAAGTGAACGTAACGTTTTGGGTTCTCTTTAAGGTCAATTAATAGGGCATTGGCGCTTTGAACCGTAGAGTCTAGGTTTTGGTACAATTCTTTGTCATTTAGCAAGGCGCCCAAGCTATTATCGGTGCTTTTAACTTGGTTGGTTACCCTTTCTAAATTCGCTACAATCGATTCAACGTTTTGAAGGGTGCTGTCCCATTGAACAGCGCTAATTTCGTTGCTAACAGTAGAGAAATTAGCCGCAATGTTTCTAATATCTTTTATAGCTACTTGAATATCATTTACCATCATGGCATCCAAACGAGCAGAAGCATTTTGCAAGCTTTGGGTGGCATTGGCGGTGTTGGTCATGATAGCTTGAATTTGTTGACTTTGCACAATGTTTTTAACTGCATTTAGGGTGGAGTCAAGCTGTGGCATCATGGCTTTGATAGGTTCTAAAAGCGCAGTCGATACCGCGTCCATTAAACCACCTTTTACACCCGTTTGTAAGGTATCGCCAGCCTGCATCAGCTCTTTGCTATTACCTAGTTTTAATTGAATGGCCTTGTCGCCCATTAATCCGGTGTCGTATACCTCTGCTACGGTGCCTTGTGGTACAACTAATTTATTGTCAACCGTAATTAAAAGGGTAATAGGAGCTTCTTTGGTGTAATCAAAAATAATTTCGCTTACATGGCCTACTTGGTAACCGTTAATCATAACGGGGGTGGTAGGAACAATGCCGTCTACTCTTTCGTACTGTGCATAAAAGTAGGAGGTTGGCTGAAAGATGTTAATACCTTTTAGGTAATTTAAGCCAAAATAAAGCATGCCAATTGCCACAATCACCACAATGCCAATTTTGACTTCGCGTGTTAGCTTAAAGTTTTTCATATTGTTTAGGTTTAGGAATTACTTGGTTTGTTCAATCATGATGCGCTGGCCGTTTTTATAGGCAACAATAAAGGCATCAGGAAATTTTTCTTTTACGGTAGCGCGATGCAATTCTATTGCTTCTTTGCTATAGGCTGGCCCCACAAGGTATTTGTAAACATTGTTTTCGTGAAGGATGTTTCCAATGTTTAGTCCTTTAAAAATAGGGTTTTTAGCGTCGTAACTATTTTTAGAGACTAAAACTTGCCAATAATAAGCCACTTCTTTGCTGTTGTTGCTTGGGGTGGCGGTTGGCGCTTCTGTAGGAGCAGGTGCTGGGGTTACTTGGGCTGCGGTTTCAGCTTGAACTGTGGGTTTTGCTTGGGTAGCAGGCTCTGCTTTAGGTGCAGGGGTAGGGGTAGCAGGGGTTGCCGTCGTACTTTGCGGTGCTTTTTGCTCGGCAACAACAGGCTCTTCTATTTTTCCGTTCTTTCTGTCGATGTCGTGTTTATAATTGGCAAAAGCTTGGTAAATAGCTTGGCAAATTTTGGTTTGATTGCTGCTGTTGTTTAAAAATTTTTCTTCTTCTGTGTTCGATATAAATCCTAACTCGATTAGTACAGAGGGCATACTGGTTGCTCTTAATACCAAGAAACCTGCTTGTCGTACACCGCGGTTGTTGCGTTTGGTGGCAGCAATCATGTTTTGTTGGATGTAGTCGGCGCAGGTAATGCTTCTGTCCATAAATTGGTCTTTCATAAACTCAAACATAATGTAAGAGTCTACCGAGTTAGGGTCAAAGCCTTCGTAGTTTTTTTGGTAGTTTTCTTCTTGTAAAATAACCGAGTTTTCTAGCATGGCAACTTCCATGTTTTCTTTGCTACGCGATGCCCCTAAGGTGAAGGTTTCCATACCATTGGCATCTTTGTTTTTGCTGGCATTGGTGTGAATGGAAATAAAAAGATCTGCCTTGGCGCGGTTAGCAATGCGAGCACGCTCGTTAAGTTTTACAAAAACATCCTTGTTGCGGGTATAAATTACCTTTACGTCGGGGTGATTTTTTTTAATCAAATCGCCCACCTCTAGGGTGTATTTTAAGTTGATGTTTTTTTCTTTAGAGAAGGCACCTACCGCTCCTGCGTCATGGCCACCATGGCCGGCGTCTAATACTACCGTAAAGGCGTTTGCACTAAAGGCGCAACTCAACAAGCACAGTATAAGAAGAAGTTGTTTTTGCATAGTTGTTATATCAATGTTACAAAAGTAGTCATTTTTTTTGACAAACTAAACTTAAAAAAGTTTATTCTTTTTTATCTATGACCGATTTTGTGTAACTTTGCGCTTTATGGTTTTGACGATTGAAACGTTTTCTTAACATACTTGTTTTATTTCTACTGCTCTTGCCTTGTGTAGCAGTATGGTCTAAAGAAACTTCGTCCGAGTTTACTTCCGATATTGTTTATACCGCCCGCGATTCTATTGTGATGGAAGGCATGAACATTGCTTTGTTGTATGGTGATGCGCAGGTTAACTACGAGGGTATGGAGCTAAAAGCCGAATTTATTCGTATCAATTTGGATAGTAATACGGTTTATGCTACAGGGGTGGCCGATACCATGGGCGTTTTGCAAGGAACCCCCGTGTTTAAAGAAGGGCGCGAAACCATCGAGTCAAAAGCCATGAATTACAACATGAAAAGTAAGAAGGGCTTTGTTTATGGAACGGTAACCCAGCAAGGTGAAGGCTATATTACCAGTCAAAAAACCAAAAAGATAGGCGACGATGTGTATTGCTTACAACACGGTAGGTATACCACTTGCAATCATCACGAGCACCCTCACTTTTATTTGGCACTTACCAAGGCCAAGATGAAACAAGGTAGGTATATTGTCAGTGGCCCTGCATACATGGTGGTAGAGGATATTCCGCTTCCTTTGGCCATTCCGTTTGGTTATTTCCCTATCAATACGCAATATTCGTCGGGTATTTTGTTCCCTACCCTAGGCGAAGAACAATCCAGGGGTTTCTATGCCAAGGGTTTGGGTTACTATTTTGCCATCAACGATTACATTGACCTAGCCGCTACGGCCGATATATACTCCAAGGGATCGTGGTCGCTATCGTTGGCTTCGTCGTACAAGTGGCGGTACCGTTTTGGCGGTTCGTTCAACTTTAGTTATGTGTCGAATGTGTATGGTACGCCCAATACGCCCGATTACCGAAAATCGAACGATTTTCGCTTTGTGTGGTCGCATACGCAAGATAGGAAAATGACGCCCAACACCTCGTTCTCGGCCAGTGTGAACTTTTCTACCTCTAGCTACGAGCAAAACAATACCGATAGTTACTACAATCCTTCAGAGTTGTCGCAAAATACCAAAAGTTCTACCATTACCCTGACGCACAAGTTTGGCGAAAGTCCGTTCTCGCTTTCGGCCAGTATGTATGTAACGCAGCGTACATCCGACTCTACCATTAACCTACAATTGCCATCGCTCAACTTAACCATGAGTAGGCAATATCCGTTTAAGCGCAAAAAACGCTTGGGAAAAGAAAAGTGGTACGAAAAGATTTCGCTATCGTACACCATGAACCTAACCAACAGTGTTACGGCAAAAGAAAGCGAATTTTTGCAAACCGACTATTTGCGCGATTGGCGCTATGGCGTAAAGCATACCTTGCCCATATCGGCCCAGTTTACCTTGTTCAAGTACCTAAACATGAACCTGTCGCTCAATAACAACTTAAAATGGTACTTTAAAAAGATTGAACAAAAATGGGAGGGCGACGCCAAAGGGGCTGTGGTGCGCGATACTACATTTGGTTTCTATAACATATACGATGGCAATTTATCCTTCAGTATGCAAACCCAACTGTTTGGTTTTTACGCACTTAAAAGCAAGTCGGGTAAAAAAATGCCTGTATTTAGGCACAAGTTAGTTCCGTCGGTGGGTCTTTCTTTCTCGCCCGATTACGGAGCACCAGGGTGGGGCTATTGGGGGTCGTACAATCGTCCTATGTCCGATGGTACTACGCAAACCATTTATTACGACCAATTTGCGGGCGGCGTTTACGGAGGGTCTCCTGGACGAGGGGCTAAGGGTAGTATTAATATGTCGATAGCCAACAACCTTGAAATGAAGTATTGGAGCAAGCGCGACACCACGGGGCAGGCCAAAAAAGTTACCATTATTGATAACTTAAGCATGGGTACCTCCTACAATATGTTTGCCGACTCGCTCAATTGGTCGGATATTAGTGCCAACATTCGTTTTAAGGTGCTCGATAAATTCTCTTTGAACTTGGATATGGTATTTGACCCGTACACCTATCAGTTGGACGCTTATGGCAATCCGCGTAAGGTCAATGTGTCGCAAGTTAGCAAAAACCAGGTGCTGGGCCGTATAAAGAGTGCTTCTACTTCGTTTGGGTACACGTTTAACAACGCTACTTTTAGAAAAAAAACAAAAAAGACCACTCCAACGCCGCCACCTACCGATCAGCCCAAGTCGGAACTAGAGCAGATTTTAGAAAACAACGACCCTTTAAATAAAGCCGGGTTGCGGGCCGAAAAAGAGAAGGCCGAGCGCAAGTTGGCCGATGCGGCATACGCCGAATTTAAGGTGCCTTGGAGTTTGACCTTTAACTATAGCGTACGATACGGTTACGATAAGTTCAATACAGAAATTATGGAATACGACCGCAAGTTAACGCACAACTTAAGCATATCGGGACGTATCAATTTAACGCCTACTTGGTCGGTAACCATGTCTACGTATTACGACATAACCAACAATAAATGGAATTATTTGAACTGTACCATATCAAAAGATTTGCATTGTTGGCAAATGTCTGCTAGCTTTGTACCCATTGGTAGGTATACCACGTATAATTTCTTAATTAGCGTTAAGGCCAGCTTGCTAAAAGATTTAAAATACGAACTTGAAAGCGACAGCGGTAGTCGCGTAAATTGGTACTAATGATTAAACAATAAAAAACCATGGAACTAAAAAATTATTACGTAGCCCTTACTTACGATTTGAAAGTAGGCGAAGAAGATGAATTAATGGAAAGCACCACCCCAGAAAACCCTTTTACCTTTTACAGCGGTTTGGGTATGGTGTTAGAAGATTTTGAAAATGCTATTTTAGCATGCGAAGTAGATGGTAGCTTTGATTTTACCATTCCTGCCGAACGTGCATACGGCGAGTACGACGACGAGAGCGTAATTGATTTGCCCAAAAATATCTTTGAAATTGACGGCAAAATTGACGAAAAAATCTTGTTCGAAGGCAATATCGTTCCTTTGCAAGACAACGAAGGTAACCGCATCAATGCATCGGTGGTAAGCGTGGGCCAGGATACGGTAACCGTAGACCTTAACCATCCTTTGGCAGGCGAAAACTTGCACTTTGTAGGCAAAGTGTTGGTAAAACGCGAAGCTAGCCTAGAAGAAATTCAAAAAGCCATGCAACCTTCTTGTGGCGGTTGTGGTGGTAATTGCGGGGGCAGTTGTTCTTGCGACAGCGATTGCTCTTGCGGCGGATGTGAATAGACTTTCGACTTTCGACTTTTGACTTTCGACTTTTATGAATACTTTTGGAACACTTTTTCGACTAACTTGCTTTGGCGAGTCGCATGGGGTAGCATTGGGTGGCGTTATTGACGGTTGCCCTGCTGGTGTAGTGCTAGACGAGGCTTATGTACAAGCTCAATTGGATCGACGTCGTCCAGGACAATCTGCGCTTACAACACCGCGCAATGAGGCCGATAAAGTACAGTTCCTATCGGGTATTTTTGAAGGAAAAACCACGGGAACTCCCATTGGCTTTGTAATTTACAATACCAATCAGCACAGTGGCGATTATAGCCAAATTAGCCAGGCCTATCGTCCCTCGCATGCCGATTATACCTATACCGAGAAATACGGTTTTCGCGATTACCGAGGTGGCGGACGCTCCTCGGCGCGCGAAACGGCTTGTCGGGTAGTGGCAGGTGCTGTGGCGCAACTCATGCTTAGGCAAGCGGGCTTATCCATCGATATTAAAGCCACCATTACCGAAGCGGGCGGAAGTGCCGATGTAGATAAAGCCATTTTTCAGGCCAAAGCCGCTGGCGATACCATTGGAGGTATTATTGCCTGCAACATAACCGGTGTTCCTGCCGGCTGGGGCGAACCCGTTTTTGATAAATTGCACGCCAAATTGGCGTCGGCCATGCTTTCTATCAATGCCGCAAAAGGCTTTGACTATGGTATGGGCTTTGATATGGCCCGTAAACGAGGCTCTCAGGTGAACGATGTTTTTGCTACCGATGAGGGGGGGCGCGTGGTAACCCGTACCAACTATTCGGGTGGTATTCAAGGAGGCATTTCCAATGGAATGCCCATTACCTTTAGGGTGGCCTTTAAGCCCGTTCCTACGCTTATGCAGCCCCAAGAAACCATTAACCAAGAAGGTCAAACTATTACCTTGCAGCCAAAGGGACGTCACGATGCATGCGTATTGCCCCGTGCAGTACCCATTGTAGAGGCGATGGCAGCCTTGGTATTGGCCGACGCATATTTACTGCAAAAAAATAGTCGCTTATGAAATCAACTTGGGCCTTTATAGCGAATCGATCGGCT